>NZ_WWIA01000702.1 GCF_009870065.1 Streptomyces sp. SID5785
TCTAGTTCCGCAACGGCACCGCCGGCGACCCGACCGCGATCACCGAGATGGTGACGCAACTCCTCGTGGGCTGTATCGCCGTGGCGCTCCATGTCGTCGTGGCCTGGCACGGGCGACGTCTCGCCACCGCGCGCGGCATCTCGGAGGCCGTGCAGCTGGCCGTGCTCCCGCGTCCGCCCGGCCGAGTGGGCCCGTTCCGCATCGCGGCCCGCTACGAGGCGGCCGAGGCGGACGCTCTCATCGGCGGTGACCTCTACGTCGTGCAGGAGACCCCGTTCGGCGTCCGGATGCTCGTGGGCGATGTCCGCGGCAAAGGAACACAGGCGGTGCGGGCCGTCGCCCACACCATCGGAGTGTTCCGGGAGGCGGCCGAACAGCAGGTGCATCTCACGGCCGTCGCCGGCCGTCTCGACCACGCCGTCCGGCGCGGGGCCCGGCTCGCCGAAGGCCCCGCGGCCACCGAGGGCTTCGTGACCGCGGTCCTCGTGGAGCTCGATGCCGGGCAGGGCCTGGTGAGGGTCGTGAACTGCGGCCACCCCGGTCCGCTCCTGCTGACTCCGGGCCCGCCGCGTCGCGTCGAGGTCGTGGAGCCACGTACCGCTTCGCTGCCCCTCGGGATGGGTGACCTGGGCGGTGATCCCTCCGGTCCCCCCGAGGCCGTGGAAGTGCCGTTCCCGCCGGGCGCGACGCTGCTCGCGTTCACGGACGGTCTGAACGAGGCACGCGACCGCGACGGCACCTTCTTCGATCCGGTCGCAGCGCTGCGGAACCACAGCTTCAGCTCCCCGGACGACCTGCTCGACACCCTGCTCGACGCCGTTTACCGGCACACGAACGGCCGTCAGGCGGACGACCTGGCCCTGCTCGCCGTGACCCACGGGAAAGGCAGGGAGCACGCGTCCCGGTAGCCCGTCCGAAGCCGGGATCCGCGACCGAGCGCACGGCGCGGACGCAGGCAGAATCGGCGCGGGCGGTAGTCGAACCTCCTCCCGCGGAACCCTGTGTAGCGCTGAGTACGAGGCGCTACACTCGTCACCATGGCGAAGAAGCAGATCAACGTGCGGGTCGACGAGGCGGTCTACGCGGGCATCGAGGAACGCGCCGCCGCGGCCGGTATGGAGGTCAACGAGTACGCACGCCTCGTCCTGGCCGACGAGGCCAACGACGTCCGTCATCGGTTCCTCGGCGCCGCCGGTCACTTCGTCGGTGAGTGGGCCGGCCACTTCGACGAGCGGTTCGGCACCGACGGCCGGGGCGCCGCCCCCGCGAGCAAGGACAGCCGCGCCGCGTGATCCTTCACATCGACCGGGCGTGGCTCCTCGACCTGGCCCACCGCACTCTGCCCGACGACCCGGAAGTCACCGACTTCGGCAGTCTGCAGGCTGCCGTCGCCCGTCACACCGACAAAGTGATGGACGTCCACGTGTACGCCGAGCCGCACCACCGAGCCGCGGCACTCATGCATCAACTCGTCCGTGTCCCGGCTCTGGAGGCACGCAACAAGTTGTTCGCCGCCGTCGTGGCCGCCGCCTACCTGAGTGCCTGCGGCCTGTTCGTCACTGTCGGCGCCAAGGCGGCGGCCGACCTGGCCGAGCGCATCGACCGTGACGCCCTTGACGTCCGCAGCGCGGCGGCGGAGATCCGTACCTGGACGCGGAACTAGGCCCGGAGGGCACTTGCGGTACTCCGCGGACCTGCGTGCAGAGCCGGTCGGCGCCGGTTCGGCCGACTCCTGAGGCGGCGTTCAGGCGGACGGTTCGCGGTGGCGTTCGTCGTGGAGGCCGGCAGCGTACGCGGCCGCGAGGACGACGAGGGTCACCGGCAGCCCCAGCGTGATCTTGACGGTCAGCAGCCAGGCCACCGGTTCGTCGTTGAGATAGACGACGGCGAGCGCAAGTGCGCGGACGGCCAGGGCGGTTGCGCCGAGTGCGGTGGCGAGGTCGTAGGCGCGGCGGGCGGAGGGATCGGTGCGCCAGAGGAGGGGTTCGCGGCGTGCGACGCTCCACACGACGCCCACCAGGGGGCGCCGCACGGCGAGGGAGACGGCCAGTGCGGCCGCGATCGAAAGGTCGATGATGATGTCGGTGAGCAGGCTGTTGGCGGCCGACCCGGTCTGATGGGCGATGGTGGCCGCCACCGCGAGGCCGATGGTGCCGCCGATGACGGGGCGCATCGACAGCCTGCGCCGGATGCGTGAGGCGAGCACGACGGCGACGGTGAGCACGCCGGTGCCGAGGCCCCACCAGAATCCGGTGCCGGAGGCTGCCGCGACGAAGACGATCGCCGGGAGTTCGGGGGCGACGGCTCCCGAGCGCCGCATCGACCGCCACGCCGCGCGCACCGCCTGACGCGTGGTGTCCTCGCGGGCGGTCGCGGCGGCCGGCTTCATCGGGGGGCTCCCGGGGACGGGAGCAGTTGCAGGGATCGTCGGGCGGCAGCCGGGTCGTCGCCGTAGCCGATGAGCAGGCGCAGGGTCATGTCGGACAGGACGAGGCGTGCCTGCGGCTCGGGCAGGGCGCCGGACAGGACCATGGTGACGATGCCGTGCCGCATGCTCCACAGCTGCGCGGCCCACATCAGCACCGTGGTCGGCTCGACGCCGGGCAGCCGCTCGGCGTCGATGCAGCGGCGCACCGCGTCCGCGATCCGCTCGAAGGCGGCCGTGCCGGCGTCGTCGTCCTGCACGGGACGGTCGATGAACATCGCGCGGTACAGGTGCGGTTGGCCGAGCCCGAAGGAGAAGTAGGCGTCGCTGACGCGTGCCAGGTCCGCCACCGGGTCCGGTGAACGGGGGAGGGCGTCGGCGACGGCGCTCAACCGGGCGAAGCCCTCGACGCGCACGGCGTGCTGGACCTCTTCCATGCTGCCGAGATGGGTGTAGATCGCCATGGTCGAGCGCGATGTCTCCGCGGCGAGCCGCCGCGTCGTCAAGGCGGCCGTGCCGCCCTCGGCGAGGATGCGTGCGGCCGCGTCGATGAGCAGTGCACGGATGGCGGGATCGCGTCGTTGCGGGCTCACCCCTCCACTGTGGCATAACAGTGATATGTATTCAAGACGTACCGTGGCCGCGTGCGGCCCGGGCCCCATATCGTCCCGTCATGCAGATCGTTGTGACCCTGGACTGTGCCGACGTCGAAGCGCAGGCCGACTTCTGGCTCGCCGCGCTGGCACCGCTGGACTACCGGCGCGGCTTCCGAGGATCTCCGTACCTGAGCCTGGTCGGGCCCGCTCCTGCGCCGACGCTTCTTCTGCAGCACGTCCCGGAACCGAAGCAGGGCAAGAACCGTATGCACCTTGATCTCGACTTCGGTGCCGCAGACCTGTCGGCCGAGGTCGGGCGCCTCGAGAGGCTGGGCGCCGTGAGGCTCTCGGAGGAGCTCAGCGAACACGGATTTCGCTGGATCGTGGTCGGCGACCCGGAGGGCAACGAGTTCTGTGTGTTCTGTCCCCCCGCCCACGTGGAGCCAGTGCAGGAGGGGTGAGGCGGTGGCTGCCGTTCCGCCAGGTCCTGGTGAGGAGCGTGAGACGCCCTGTCCGCGCGGGCGCGCGAGCCCTCGGCCGCGGAGGCTCAGTACGCCGCCGTGAACCGGGTCCGGTGATGCGCGGGCCGCTCGGCCTCGTCGAGCAGTGCGACCGCGAGGTCCTCCATCGAGAGTGCCGAGTGGCCCTGTCCGTCGACGAGGAGGGTGTCGGTGCCCAGGCGGTAGTGGCCGGTGCGGGTGCCGGGTTCGAGGGTGGCGGCGGGGCTGAGGTAGGCCCAGTCGACGTCGTGCGCGGTGGTGCGGCAGACGGCGAGCTGCTCGTTGCAGGCGCGCGCGATGGGGCGCAGGGACTCGGGGAAGTCCGGTGTGTCGGCGAGAGCGGTGCCCGCGGTGCCCGGCACGGTGAGCCCCGCGGCGCCGCCGACGAGCAGGAGGCGTACGCCCGTGGTGTGCAGCCCGGCGAGCAACCCGCGGGCGGCGGCTGCGAGTTCGGGTTCCCGGCCGGGCCTGGGTCGCGTTGAGGTGATCACGAGATCCTGGCCTGCGGCGAGGGCCGCGACGGACACCGGGTCGGCGGCGTCGCCGGTGCGGATGCGAGCGCCGGCGGGGATCCGGTCGGCGCGGGCCGGATCGCGGACGACGGCGGTGACCCGGTGGGCGCGGGTGAGGGCCTCGGTGACGACGCGGCGGCCGACGTTGCCTGCGGCACCGAACACGGTGATGTCCATGGAGAATCCTCGACTGTCCGAAGGGGTAGAGGCGGTCATCGGGAACGTTCGTGCAGCCACACGAGGACGGTGGCCGCGGCGAGGGCCGTGCCGGCGATCGCCGCACCGGTCCAGCCGGCCATGGCCCACACGAGGGTCGCGAGGGCGGAGCCGAGGGCGCCACCGAGGAAGAAGACGGTGGAGAAAGCGGAGTTCATGCGGTTGCGGGCCTCGGGCCGCAGGGCGTAGATAACCTGCTGGCTGGTGTTGAGGACGGCCTGCTGGCCGATGTTGAGCGCGACGACACCTGCTGCGAGCCAGACGAGGTGGTGCGCGCCCGCCGTCAGGAGCAGCCAGCCGGTGAGCAGCAGGACGGTGGCGCTGCCGGTGACCTTCTGTACGTGGCCGCGGTCGCCGAGCCGGGCGGCGAACGTCATGGTCAGTACACCCACCGCGCCGATCAGGCTGAACAGGCCGATGCCGGCCGTCGACCAGCCGTACGGCGCGCGGGCCAGCAGGAAGGTGAGAGAGGTGAGCTGGACGCTGTACGAGGCGAAGGACAGGGCGCCGAGCAGGGCCCGCCGGCGCAGCGCGGGTTCGTCGCGCAGCAGGGCCAGGGTGGAGCGCAGCAGTGCCCCGTAGGCCAGATCCGCCGTGACGGCCAGGCGGGGCAGGACGCGGTGCAGGGTCACGGCGGCACCGGCCATGAGGACGGCGAGGACGGCGTACGGGGTGCGCCAGGAGCCGAGCCCGGCGAGGCCGCCCGCCGCGGTGCGGGCCAGGAGGCCGCCGAGCAGGACGCCTGCCATGACGGTGGCGACGGCGCGCCCGCGCGTGGCGGCACCGGCGAGGGCGGCGGCGTGCGCGACGAGGACCTGGGCGCCCACCGAGGTCACGCCGGTCAGCACCGTGCTCACCAGCAGGACCGGTCCGCTCGGGGCGACGGCCGACACCGCCAGGAGGGCGGCGGTGGCCGAGAACAGGGTCACCGCGAGGCGGCGCCGGTCGAGGACGTCGCCGAGAGGGATGAGCAGCATCAGTCCGAGCGCGTAACCGGCCTGGGCCGCGGTGACGACCAGCCCGGCCGAGGCGCCCCCGAGACCGAGGTCGTGGGCGACGAGGTCGAGCAGCGGCTGTGCGACGTAGTTGCCCGCACATGACAGCCCGGTGGCGACGGCCATCAGGAGCAGCAGGCTCCGGCGCGGAGTCGTGCGCTCGTCCGCGAGCGCGGCGCCGGAGAGGTGGTGAAGTCCCGTCTGTGTCATGGCCGACAGCCTGCTCCGACCAGGGATGATGAGTCCAACACATCTTTGTCATGCGATCGATCGTGCTGCACGATGGATCGCATGGAGCTGCAACAACTGCGCTACGTCGTCGCCGTCGCCGAGACCGGGGGCTTCACACGGGCCGCCGAACGCTGCCTGGTGGTGCAGTCGGCGCTCAGCCACCAGATCGCCAAGCTGGAGAAGGAACTCGGAGCCCGTCTCTTCGAACGGAACAGCCGCCGCGTGCGGCTGACCGCCGCAGGCGAGGCGTTCCTGCCCGCGGCGCGCCAGGCGCTGGCGGCCACCGAACGGGCGCAGGCCGAGGTCGCCGCGGTGACCGGGGAGGTCAGGGGGACCCTGTCGATCGGCGCGATCGCGACGATCACCGCCGTCGACGTGCCCAGCCTCATGCGGAGCTACCACGACCGATATCCGCAGGTCACGATGAAGCTGATCCACGGCAACAGCGACACGCTGGTCCGGCACGTGCGCGACGGACGGCTCGACCTGGGCCTCCTCGGCGTACCGCCGTCGTTCCGGGCGGACACCGCGGCCGGGCTCGACACCCGCACGCTCGCCGTCGACCGGCACGTGGCCTTCGTGGCACCGGACCATCCGCTGGCCGCCCCGGGAGCCGGGCCCGTGCCGCTCGAACGGATCGCGGGTGAGCCCTTCGTGGACTTTCCGGCGGGACTCGCGGCGCGGGCCCAGGCGGAGGAGGCGTTCGCCGCGGCGGGCTTGCGGCGCACGGTGGAGTTCGAGGCCAACGACCTGACGTTCATCGCAGGCCTGGTCCGCTGCGGCCTCGGCATCACACTGCTGCCGTCACGACTCGCTCCGCGACTCCACGGCCTGGCGGCGGTGGAACTGCAGGACGGCCCGGTGCGCGAGGAACGGCTCGCGTGGAACGGACAGCGACGCTCACCGGCAGCAGCCGCGTTCCTGTCGGCCATCACCACCACCGACGCCGTCACCTAGCTGCGCTGTGCGGTCACGCCGGACCTGGCAGAGCTCCCCGCCCGCGGGAACCTCTGCGTCCGCGTCAGCCGCCGGACGAGGCCGCCGACGCGGCCGCTGCCCTCTTCCGGCGCAGCTGCAGCAGCATGGCGCCGACGACGAACACGCGCAGCCGGAGCTCCATGCCGGGCAGGTCGGCGGACACCTGACCGCGCCGCCCGGCGGTGACCGACCCGATCACCCGGTCGTCGCTGTCGACCATGGACACGGCACGACCGCCGAGCGACTCCCGGTGGAACCGGTACTCCCGCCCGTCGGCCCGCACACTCCAGTGACGCCGGCCGACGTGGTCCGCGGCAGCCACCACGGTGCCGCCGGCGGACAGCAGCTCGTACCTGCCCGCGAAGCCTCTGGCCCGGATTTCGTACCCCTGACCGTCGAGCTCGAAGTGACCTGACGTCCGCCACCTCGACTGCACGAAGGTGGTCAGAGCCCGGCCGTCCTCACCGACCTCGAACTCCCTTGACACCGTCCCGATTCGCTGTGCGTTCAACATGACGCCATCCAACCATCCGCCGTCATCCGTGCGGGGGGAGCTGGTGGGCTTCGGTGCGCCGAGCGAGAGAGGAACGGCAAGCGCACGGTTCACCTCCCGCACCGTGCGAACGGTCCGAGTCCGAGACGCCAACGGCCCCGCCTCCCTCGCTCCGATGTCCGGCCGCGCCAGTTGCCGGACGTCGGCTCGGCCACGTACAGGGCGGTGCCCGCGTACAGCTCGCGCAGGGCGCCCAGCAGCGCCTTCCGGTCGGTCAGCCGGACACCCACGACAAACCGCTGTACGGAGCGGCCCGCGACCGGGAAGTAGTCGATGCCCGCGTGCCGGCGCGCGTCGGTGACGAGTCGCAGGTTGCGCTCGGCCGCCCGCGCCTCGCCCAAACTGCGCGCCCGGCACCGGCAGCAGCATCGGTGTGGGCACGCGCTCGGCCGCCTCCGTCCCTGTCGTGCGGGGCAGTCCGCCGCCCCGGCAGATCACAAAAGGGAGACCAGACCTGTCCCGGTCCGGCTGTGATCCATAGGATCGACGGGGAGTCGGAGACGGCGGGGGTGGCTGTACGTGGCGTGGACGAGGCCAGGGCTCAAACATGGGATCGCGGTGCTGGTCCCGCTCACACTCGTGGCGTGTTCGGGTACCGATGCGCCGGGACCGGCGGCGAACAGGGGAAGCGCCACCTCCCACAGTCCGAGTCCTCGGGCCACCGAGGACGAGGGCACCGGCTCGACCGGCGCCGATCCGGCCCGCCTGCCCACCACCCGGGCCGCGGCCGTGGACCTCATCGACCGGGTCATCGCAGACGCCGACTCCTTCGGTCCCGGCGTCGTCAAGCGCCGTCCGTACGAGAGCGACCCGGCCACCTGGCCGGTCCTCGACGCCGACTGCGTCTGGCAGCAGCAGAAGCCCGCGAAGAGCGTGCTGGCCACGCGCACGCGCTCCTTCGAGGTGCCCGCCGCCTCCGGCAAGGGACCGGTCCGGCTCTCCGCCGTCGTCACCGTGCACCGCACCCGCGAGGATGCCCGGTGGGAGATGGCGGAGTCCCTGGAGGAGACCATGCGCTGTCCCACGCAGCAGCTCCGCCAGGGCGAGCTGATCGGGTCCTTGTTCTCCGCGTCCCTGGCCCAGGGCGAGAGCGGACAGCACAACTCCGAGGACTCCCTGGTCGAGTCCGGCAGCTTCCAGAGTGCGGAACTGGGCGGCACCTACCCGTACTCCTGGCAGCAGGCGCAGAGTCTGCAGGTCACCGTGGCGGTGACCGGCAAGGGGGCCAAGGGCCGGAGTGAGGCGGAACTCGACGAGCTCACCACCCGGGCCCAGGCCGCCATGCTGGTGCGGCTCGCATCGGTAACCGAGAAGAAGAGCTGAGGCGGCGCAGACCGTGATGGACCAGTTGCGCTCCACCGATCCCGCACGCATCGGCGGACACCGGCTGCTCGGGCGCCTCGGCGCCGGCGGCATGGGAGTCGTCTACCTCGGGCGCACCGACGGCGGCGCCCTGGCGGCGATCAAGGTGATCCTGCCGGAATTCGCCGAGGACGAGGACTTCCGGCTCCGGTTCCGCCGCGAGGTGGAGGCGGCCCGCCGTGTCGACAACCGATGGGCGGTGACAGTCACCGGCGCCGAGACGGAGAGCGAACGGCCCTGGCTGGCCACGGAGTTCGCGCCCGGCCCCGCCCTGTCCGAAGCCGTCGCCCGGTGCGGCCCGTGGCCGGCCCGCAGCGTCCGGGTGCTCGGCCGTCTCCTGGCCCGCGCGCTGGCCGCCGTGCACGCGGCAGGCCTCGTCCATCGCGACGTCAAGCCCGGCAACGTCCTGCTCACGGCCGACGGTCCGCGCCTGATCGACTTCGGGATCGCCCGTTCCGCCGACGCCACGGCCCTCACCGGCCCCGGCCTCGTCGTGGGCACGCCCGGCTTCCTGTCGCCGGAACAGGCTTCCGGACACGCCGATGCCGGGCCGTCCAGCGATGTCTTCTCCCTGGGGTGCCTGCTGGCGTACGCCGCGACCGGACGGCCGCCGTTCGGCAGCGGAGCGCCCCAGGCGCTCCTGTACCGGACCGTGCACGATGCACCGGACCTCGACGGGATCGACGACCCCGACCTTCGCTCGCTCCTGGGCGGGATGCTGGACAAGACCCCCGGGCAGCGGCCCACGGCGGCCGAACTCGACCGCCTGATCACCGAGGACGTCCCGGACCGCACCGTCGACTGGCTGCCGGACGACGTCGTCGCATTGATCGCCGACCGTTCTGCAGCCCTGCTCGACCTGCCCGGCATCGATCCCACGGCTGCCGACGACCCGGCCGCGCCGCCGCCCCGCCCGGGACGCCGCCGACTGCTGCTCGCGGGAGCCGGGGCCGCCGCCGTGGTCGCCGTGGGCGGTGCCTTCGCCGTACGCGAACTCCTGGGCGACGACGGCTCCGAAGGCTCGGGCGCGCCGGAGGAGCCGGCCTGGGCCATCGGCGTACAGGCGGACCTGTCGGGTCCGCAGAGCGCCGTCGGCCGGGCCCAGGAGCGCGGCGTGCGACTGGCCGTCAAGCGCTTCAACGCGCGCCCCGACCGCCCCTTCACCCTGGTGGTCAAGGCACGCGACGACCGAGGCGACGCCACGCGCGCGGCGCGCGTCGCCGAACAGTTCGCCCGGGACACGGACGTCCTGGCCGTCGTGGGACCCACCGGCGACGCGGCCACCGAGGCCGCCATCAGCGCCTGCAGCGAGGCGATGCTGCCGCTCCTCACGGTCTCCTCGCTCCAGATCGCCTACGCGGCCCGCTCGCAGAAGTCCTTCTTCCAGGCGTCCCCCTCGGACGCCGCGCTGTCCGAGCCGATCATCAACCGGCTGGTGCTGCGCCCCGACGTCGAACGGCTCGGGGTGCTGCTGGACCGCGCAGGCGGCTCGTCCGCTTACCAGGTGGGCTACCTGACGAACCTTCAGACGACGCAGCGCACCACCGGGACGACCTACCCGAGGGTGGTCCCGGCCGGCACCCGGGACCTCGCATCCGTCGTACAGGACATGCTCGCGCACGACAGTGACGCCATCTTCTACGCGGGTGACGCGGCCGGCGCCGTACGCGCCGCACGTGCCCTGGCCGCCACGTCCTTCGACGGCCCCCGCATGGCCATGCACCCGGCCATGACACCGTCCTTCCTCGAAGGGGCAGGAAAGGCCGCCGAATCCTGGGAGTTCACCGCCCCCTACACCGACCCGGCGGCGCCCGCCGCCAAGGAGTTCACCGCGGCCCACCGGTCCGCCTACGGCAGCGACCCCGCCCACTGGGCCGCCGAGGCGTACGACGCCGCGCGCCTCGTGACCGCGGCCCTCACCTCACTCACCGCCGGTCAGACGCATCCACGCCGCCCGGCCCGGTCCGCACTCGTGACGAAGATCGGCGCCTCCTCGTTCCGCGGCGTGTCCCGGACCTACTCCTTCGACAAGAACCACCGCCTCAAGGGCGCCGACGCCCACCTCTACGGCGTCCGGAACGGGCGATACCAGTACCTCGGCGCCGCGCCGAAGAACACGGCGTGAGCGGCCGTGCGCCCCCTGGTCCCCGACGACCCGCGCTCCATCGGCGGCTACCGCACCCTCGCCCGCATCGGCGCCGGCGGAATGGGCGTCGTGTACCTGGCCCGCACACCGGGCGGAACGCTCGCCGCGGTCAAGGTGATCCGCGCGCAGAGCGCCGCCGACCCCGGCTACCGGGCCCGGTTCCGACGCGAGGCGCAGGCCGCGAGCCGGGTCACCGGCGCGTGGGCCGTCCCCGTCCTCGACGCGGACACCGAGGCCGACGAACCCTGGCTCGCCACCGCCTTCGTCCCCGGCCCGTCGCTGGCCGAGACCGTCCAGCGCCAGGGGCCACTGCCGCCGGAAGCGGTCAGGACGCTCGGCTGCCGGCTCTCCGCCGCCCTCGCCGCCCTGCACGAGGCGGGCCTGATCCACCGCGACGTCAAACCCGCGAACGTGCTCCTCGCCCTGGACGGCCCCCGGCTGATCGACTTCGGCATCGCCCGCCACCAGGGCGCGACCGCGCTCACCGCCACCGACGCGGTGATCGGCACCCCGGGCTATCTCGCTCCGGAACAGGCATCGGCCGGGCCGCTGGGCCCCTCCTGCGACGTCTTCTCACTCGGCTGCGTCCTCGTCCACGCCGCCACCGGGCGACGCCCGTTCGGCGACGGCACCGCCGCCGCGGTCCTCTTCCGGACCGTGCACGAAGAGCCCGACCTGACGGGCCTCCCGGCCCAACTGCTGCCCCTGGTCACGGCCTGCCTCAGCAAGGACCCGGCCGAGCGGCCCGCCGCCGAGCACGTCACACGGCAGCTGACCTCCGACGACAACCGATGGGACCTGCCCGGCCTGCGCGCCGCGGTCGCCGAACGCTCCGCCGCCGTCCTCGCGCTCCCGGACCCGGACCCGCCGACCACGGTCGACACCACCGGAACCTCAGGCACCGCCGGAACCTCGGGCACCTCGGGCACCCCAGGTACCTCGGGCCTCTCCCGCCGCCGGCTGCTCACCGCGGGGGCCGTCGGCGGGGTGCTCGTCGCCGGTGGCGCGGCTGCCTGGCTGAGCCGCCGTGACACCGCCGGCACCGCGACCCAACGCCCCGTCCCCACCTACACGATCGGCCTGCACGCGGACCTCACCGGACCCGGCCGGACCGTCGGCCGCGCCCATCAACGCGGCGTCCGACTCGCCGTCGACCGGCACAACTCCCGGAAGAACAAGCTGTTCGCGCTCGCCCTGCGCACAGAGGACGACGGCGGCGACGCCACGCGGGCCCTCTCCGTCGCCGATCGACTGGCCACCGCCGACGGACTGCTCGCCGTGATCGGCCCCACCGGGGACGTCGTCCCCGGGGCAGTCGTCGACCGCTACGAGAAGGCCGACCTCGCCCAGGTCGTGGTCGCAGCCGGATCCACCACCGCCGACCGGTCCGCCACCGAGTCCCTGTGCGTGATCCGACCGTCCGACAGCTCCCTGCCCACCGCCCTGATCCACTACCTCGCCCACGTGCGACGCTCCGCACGCGTCGTCATCGTCGAGGACCGTGCGACCCCCGACGCCGCCTGGGCGATCACGAACGCCATCAAGGACGTCCCGATCGAGGGCACCGAGGTCACCGTGCACACCGTCCCGGCCGACACGGACACCTTCGCACCCGTGGCCCGCGCCGCGGTCAACGACCGGGCGGCCTCGGTCGTCTACGCCGGAGCGTCCCCGTCCCGGGGCGCCCGATGCGCCCGCGCCCTGCGCAGCGCCGGATTCACCGGCACGGGCCTGGCCACCGGCCCGGCGCTCGCTCCCGGCTTCCTCCGCGACGCAGAAGAGGCGGCCGACGGCTGGGTCTTCGCCGAGCCGTACGCCGACCCGGCGGAGCTGCCCGCCGCGCGGGCCTTCACCACGGAGCACCACCGGCGTTTCGGCACCGCACCCGCCACCTGGGCCGCAGAGGCCTACGACGCGGTGGGACTGATCGCCGCGGCAGCCGGGTCCACCAGCGCCAGTGACGACGTCCGCGCGGGCATCGCGCAGCGGATGCTCGAGAGCGACTACCAGGGCATCACACGACGGCTCTCCTTCTACAAGACCCACCAAGTGCGCTACGAGACAGGGCTCTACCTCTACCGGATCGACGAGGGAGCGCCGCGCTTCCTCGGGCCGTACGGATCGGTCTCGTGACGCGCGACCCTCTGGCCCTGCCGCGCCCAGGCGCCCGCCGCCGTCCCTCCGCTCCTCGCCCGTCCGTTCGTCGGGAGTCAGGGCAGGAGTGCTGTCGCCTCGACCTCGACGAGGACATCCGGTGCGAAGAGGTGGTCGACGCCGATGAGAGAGGACGGCGGCAGCGGCGTCGGGAGCCCGATCTCCTCGGCGACGGCCTCGACCCCGGCCATGAAGTCGCCGATCTTCTCGGGTGCCCACCGGGTCACGTAGAAGGTCAGGCGCAGTACGTCCGAGAACGTCGCGCCCGCGCCCGCCAGGCCGATGCCCGTGTTGCGCAACGCCTGGGCCACCTGCCCGGCGAGATCGCCGGGAGCGACAGGGGTCCCGTCGGCCCGGCGTGCGACCTGACCGCTGACGTACACGTGCCTCGTGCCGGTTCCCACGGCGACGTGATGGTAGGGGACCGGCTGGAGCATGCCGGGCGGGGTGAAGTGCTGAACAGTCATGGGCCTGTCTCCTTGGCTCTGCGTCCTCGGTATCGTGAAGCTACCTAGAGGCAGAAGGACACTTCAACGAAACCAGGTTTCGCCATGGACACCGCCGACGACGTCCGTATCGACGCCCCGCACCGCGAGCTGCTCGACCAGATCCTCGACAAGTGGTCGCTCGGCGTCCTCAGCGAACTGTGCGAGCGCCCGTGCCGCTTCAACGAACTGCGCCGAGCCATTCCTCAGGTCACACAGAAGTCGCTGACGGCGACGCTCCGGCGCCTGGAACGCAACGGCGTGATCGAGCGCCGGGTCATGTCAACCCGCCCCGTGGCGGTCCAGTACCGGATCACGCCGCTCGGCAAGACCCTGCGGCATCCCGTCGACGTGCTGCTGGCCTGGACCTCACACAACATGCGCGCCATCGAGCGCGCCCGCGAGGCCTTCGACGAACAGGAGGAGGCCCGGACCGCGACGCGTTGACCCCGTCGGGCTCAGTTGTGCTCCTCGTCGATGGTGACGGCGGCGCCGTTGTCGAGCTCGACGACCACACGGACGCCGCCCTTCTTTGCCGCGGCCTCGAGGTCGCCCTCGGTGCAGCGGGTGAGGTCGCCGCCGGCCTCGCCGCAGATCCAGCCGTCACCGTTGATGGTCGTGGCGGTGGCGCTGTAGAACGACGTCGTGGCTCCGTCGCTGTCCTTCAGGGTGTACTTGCCCGGCGCCAGGTAGCCGAGCTCGCCGGACCGGGTGCCGTTCACCTTGCCGGTGTTCGGGCCGTCGTCGCTGCCGCCGCCGCCCGCGTGGTCCTCGACGATGCTGACCGCGATGCCGTTCTTGAGCTTGACGGTCGCGGAGACGCCCTTCTTCGACGCGGCCGCGAGCTGGTCCTCGTCGCACCGGGTCGCGGCCTGGCCGTCGGCGTCACCGCAGATCACACCGGCTCCCTCGATGTCGGTGTCGGTCGAGGTGAAGAACGCCTGCTCGGTGCCCTTCATGTCGCTGACGGTGTACTTGCCGGGGGCGAGGTACGAGACGTTCCCGAACCACGTGCCGGTCACGCCCGTGCCCTTCGCCCCGCTGCCCGAGCCGTCGCCCGGCTGCGCCCCGGAGTCCGGGCTGCCGGTGCTGTCGGATGACCCGTCGGCGCCGGCTGCGGCGGACGAGGCCGTTGCCGACGGGGACTCCGGACGCGCGGAGTCGCGTGCGTCGGCGCCGTCCTGACATCCCGTCAGCAGCAGGGTCGTGGCCGCCAGAGCGGCGGCGGCGAGGACGGTCCTGCGGTGGCTGCGGAGCATAGGTGGTTCCCCCGGTCGCTGGTGCGGATCTGCGGCCGGTCGGTGGGACCTGCCGCACTGTGCTCTTGGTCGATCTTGAGCCTGCCTGATCCGGTGGAGCCGGGGGAAGCGCAGTGACGAAGCGATGACGTCATCGGCGCGGCCCTGAAACATGATCACATCGGGGTCGGACGGTACTCCGCGGCGCGCGCCACGCCCGCGGCAGGGCTGAGCGCGGACACCTCGGTCCCGGCCTGTGCGCCTGGCCGGGACCGATTCCCGCGGCTGTCGGCGGGGGAGCGGCGCTCAGGCGCGGGCCGGTGCCGGGTCGGTGCCCGCAGGCTGCAGTTCCCCGCCCTCGTCGGCGTCGGCCTTGCGCAGTGCCGGGATGAACAGGGCGACGACCGCGGAAAGCAGCGCGACACCGCAGCCGATCAGGAGGCCGGTGCGGAATCCGTCCTCGGAGGCGATGGTGTGGCCGCCCAGGTTCACGGTCATCTGGGCCAGGATGACCCCGATCACCGCGGAACCGATCGTGGTGCCGAGCGAGCGCATGAGGGCGTTGAAGCCGTTCGCGGCGGCGGTCTCGCTCAGCGGGACCGAACTCATGATGAGCGCCGGCATGGATCCGTAGGCCAGTGCGACACCGCTGTTGATGATGATGCCCGCCACCATGACGCCCCAGGCGGATCCCATGAGGGGCAGGGCGGCAGCGTAGCCGAGGGCGATCACGACGGCGCCGAGGACGAGGGCGGTCTTGGGGCCCCGGGAGTTGATCAGCTTTCCGCTGAGCGGCGAGATGATCATCATCATGATGCCGCCGGGTGCGATCCACAGACCGGCCGCGAGCATGGACTGCCCCAGGCCGAAGCCGGTGGCCTCCGGGAACTGCAGGACCTGCGGCGCGATCAGCATGAACGCGTACATGCCGACGCCGACGAGGATGGACGCGAGGTTCGTGATCAGGACGCGGGGGCGCGCGGTGGTCCGCAGGTCGATCAGCGGGTCGCGCGTGCGCAGCTCCCAGAACCCCCAGGCCGCCAGCGCCACGACGGCCAGCGCGAACAGACCCAGCGTGGTCGCGGAACCCCAGCCCCAGTCGGCGCCCTTGGAGATCGCGAGGAGCATCGCGACCAGGCCGACGGCGAGACCGAGCGAGCCGGGCACGTCGAAGCGCTGCCCCTTGGCCCCGGCCGGCACGTCCGGCACGATCGCGAAGATCAGCGCGCCGATGACCAGCGCCAGACCGGCCGAGCCCCAGAACAGCACCTGCCAGTCGGCGTACTGCGCGACCGCGGCGGCCAGCGGCAGGCCGATCGCGCCACCGATACCCATGGAGGCGCTGACCAGCGCGATGGAGCTGCTGAGCCGCTCGGCCGGGACGACATCACGCAGCAGGGCGATCCCGAGCGGGACCATGCCCATCCCCATGCCCTGCAGACCGCGACCGATGATCATCGGGACGACGGACGTGGACAGGGCGCATATCACCGAGCCGATGACGAGGGGCACCGTGCACACGAGCATCATGCGCCGCTTGCCGACGAGGTCGCCGAGGCGGCCGGTCACCGGGACGCAGACACCGGCGACCAGCAGCGTCACGGTGATCACCCAGGCGGCGTTCGACGACGACGTGCCGAGGATCTGGGGCAGTTCGGCGATGAGCGGAGTCACCAGGGTCTGCATGATCGCGGCGACGGTTCCGGCGAGCGCCAGGACGGCGACGACCGGTCCGGTCCGGGTGCTGTGCGGTGGGGCTTCCATAGGTGACTCCTCGAAATCTCTTCAGGTCAGCGATGTGCATCGTACACACGATATGCATCCACCACACATCGTGTAGGTTGCACCTTGAGGACGGGTACAGCGAGGAGGCGCCATGGGCAGGCCGTCACACCTGGTGGAGTTCGAGCACATGGTCCTCGGACGGCATCAGATGAACATGACCGCGCATCGCGAGGCAGGCGCCATGGAGCGCAGCACCTACATCCTGCTGAGCCGCATCCAGATCGAGGGCCCGATGTCGATCGGACAGCTCAGCGAGGCGTTCCAGCTCGACGCCTCCACCCTCAACCGGCAGACGGCCCAGGCCGTGCGGGCCGGCCTGCTCGAGCGGATCGCCGACCCCGAGGGCGGCATGGCCCGCAAGTTCCGGCTGACGGGGCGAGGGAACCGCAAGCTCGCCGAACAGCGCGAGACACAGGTCGGACACCTCGACCGCGTCTTCGAGGACTGGCCGGCCGGCGAGGTCGAGGCCTTCGCGGACTACCTCCGCCGCTTCAACGCCAGCATCGAGCGCCTCACGGGCAACCCCTGGCCCCGCTCCTGAGCGCGGACGCGGACCGGCCCGCGCGTGGCCACAGCGCCCGTCACCGGCGCCACCCGCGCTTGAGACATGTCGCGGACCGGCGCGTTCCTCGACCGTTATCTCTGCTGCGTAGGGTCGGAAAATGACTCAGCCCGCCCCACCGGACCGCCGCACCGTGACCGAGGATCTGCCGCGAGCGCGCACACGGCGCGACCGTCGGCTCCGCACGGCGGCGCGGACCGGAGTCGCCGTGATCGCCGTGTTCTGCGTCGCCTTCGCCTACGACCACGTGACGCGCCCTCAGGGACCCTACGGCGCTGACCCGCAGCGCATCTGCGTGAGCGACGAGAACACCGTGCGCGCCGACATCGACGGCGACGGACGGACCGACACGGTCGACGGCGCCTGGGGGCGGGGCCGTTACACGGTGCGGTTCGCCGACGGCGACACGGCCGTGCCCAAGGACGCGCTGAGCCGGTGGCAGCGCACGAAGGACGTCCTGCACTCCGGCCTCCAGGTCCGTGCCGTGTTCGGCGACTGGGACGGCGACCACCGGCTCGACATGGCACTGTTCCGCTCCCAGCCGGACGACGGCGACATGCCCAACGACGCCTTGGCGGTCCACGAAGTGCACTACGGACCCCTGTCCCACGACCTCACCTCCGACCGCACGGGACCGGTGAGGATGAGCAGCCAGTCCTTCGTCGAGGGCGGAACGGCCACCCGGGCCGACGCCGCGGGGAAGCAGCGTCTGCGTCTCGAACAGTCGGCCGGCGACGGCGCGACCGGCCTCCACCCGGGAACGCAGGACCGAGGCGGGATCACGGTGGACCAGGGCGGGACCTCCCCGTGGAACCCGGCACCGACCTGGCAGCGGACCGCGCGCACCGACTTCACCCGCTGCTGACCGGTCCCGACGGGCGGGCGGTGTACGGCCGCGTGCCGGGGGACGCCAGCGACAGGACCGGCCGTCCTCTCAGTCGCTCAGCACCGCGGACAACGCCTCGCGAAGGTCTCCGGGATGTCCGTAGTGCACGCCGGTCATTCCCAACGCGGCCGCCGCCTCCACGTTCTCCCGCCGGTCGTCCACGAACAGGCATCGAGCGGCGACCGTTCCCGCCCGCTCGACCGCGATCCCGTAGATCGCGGGGTCGGGCTTGGCCACGCCGACCCGGGCACTGCTCACCACGTGATCGGCGAGTTCGGACAGTCCCAGCGACTCGAGGTCGCGCTCCAGGTCCAGGGTCGCATTGGTGACCAGCACCAACGGCACGTGACCCCTGGCCCGGGTCAGCAACGCGACCACGTCGTCGTCCACCCGGAACGGCGCGCGGGCGAAGGCCGTCGCCAGCTCCCGGGCCTGTGACGGCGAGACGTCACGCATCAGCCCGTGCTCGATGGACTCTGTCCACACCTGTGTGGTGATCCGTCCGAGGAGCAGAGGCAGGTCGACCTCCGGCGCGTAGGCGACGCGCGCCGTCGTCCCCTCCGCCAGTCCGGCCCGCCGCTCGAGTTCGCTCACGCGGCTCATGTCGTAGAACCGGATCACGTTGTCGAGATCGCAGAGCACCGCGTCGAACGGCCTGCCGGACGGGGGCGGATCGGTCGTCATCGCCCCTGGATAGCACAGAGCGCACGACGGCACCGGCCCCGTCCGTGGCGCGGACGGGGCCGGTCTGTGAGTGTCGTGGGTCGCCCGGGGGCGACTATCCGCGCGTGGGGATGCGGCGGATGACATCCTCGCCGTCGGCGCCTGCGGCGGACTTCTCCGTGACGTAGGCGAAGCCGTCGGCGATCTCCACGTGGTTCGGGTTGGGGCCGGTGGGGACGGTCCTGACGACCTTGTCCGTCCGAGGGTCGACCACGCTCACCGTGGCGGCGTCGCGGTTAGCCACGAGGACCCTGCCGGAGCGAGGGTCGGCGGCGACGGAGAGGGGACCTGCGCCGGTGGGGACGGACCCGGTGACCTTCCCTGTGCGCAGGTTGACCTCGGAGACGGTGCCGCCCGCCTGGTCGGCGGTGTAGGCGGTCAGCCCGGAACGCGACAGTGCGACGGAGATGGGCCCGTCGCCCGTCGGGATGAGGCGGGGCGACCCCGCACGAGGGGAGACGGCGATGATCCGGTCGTTGTCGAGGTCTGCGGCGTAGACCGTGCCCGTCAGACGGTTGACGGCGAGTCCGGTGGGTGCGCTGTCCGGGACGGTGACCCGCTTCTTCACCTTGAACGTCTTGGTGTCGAAGCCGATGATGCTTCCGTCTCCGAAGCCGCTCGCCCAGGCGGTGTTGTGCAGGTCGTCCACGACGACCTCACGGGCGTGGGCGACACCGGGGAGGGTGGCGAGGTGTTTGCCGGTCTTCTGGCTGTAGACCGCCACCGAGTCGTTGCGGGTGTTCGTCGTCCAGACCGTGTTGTGCTCGTCGTCCACGGCGACTCCGTAGACGGCTTCCACGGCGCCGGTGGCCGCGTCGGTCACGGGCGGCGTGTACGTGGCCTCGACCTCGAGGGTCCTGGGGTCGAGCTTCACGAGGCTGGACGTGGTCACCGGCGGGCGGCCCACGGCGGTCGTGGCCCACAGAGCGTGGTTCCGCTCCGAGTACGACGACTGGTAGAGGCCCTTGGCGATCGGTGCGGACGCCACGGGACGGGCTCTCGACGCGGCGTCCGCGGCGGCGGCGCCGTGCAGGGCGAGCGTGCTGCCCGCGCCGAGAGCGACGACGGTCGCCAGTACGCGGAGTGAGGTGCGTCGTGCTGAGGGCATGCTGCGTCAGCCTCCTGGAGGTCGGTGTGATGGACGAGCACTCACCGATAACTTAGCTTAGGCTTACCTAAGTTACTGGTACTTGGGCTGTGGTGGGGCTCACACCGGTGCGGCAGTGGCGGCGCCGAGAAGCAGGCGTCCCCGCCCTCCGGATCCGGGTGACGCTCCGGTCCGTCCGATGAGTTTTGCGGGAGCGGCTGGTCTACCGTGCGTCGTGTGGCCGGAGAGTGCGAAGCACAGGGAGAGACATGAGCCAGCTGCTGCGGGTCCAGAACTTCACCGTCTCGAGCGACGGGTTCGGCGCCGGCGAGGGGCAGAGCCTCGAGCAGCCCTTCGGGCATGCCGATCCGGGGAGCCTGCTCGCCTGGGCCTTTGCCACCGATCACCCGCCCATCAGCCGCGCCGCACCGGGCAGCCGTGGTCTGGACGACTACTTCACACGGGACTACGCCCGCAACATCGGCGCCGAGATCATGGGCCGCAACAAGTTCGGTCCGCAACGCGGGCCCTGGCAGGACCACGAATGGCAGGGCTGGTGGGGTGACGAGCCCCCGTTCCACACGCCGGTCTTCGTCATGACA
>NZ_WWIA01000703.1 GCF_009870065.1 Streptomyces sp. SID5785
CCCGGAGGGGGCGGGATGGTGGGAGTGGGGGCTCGCTGCAGCGCGGCGGGATTGTTCGAGCGTGACCCAGGCGGGGCTGTAAGCGGGCGCCCTCGGACGTAAACCCCGCAGGGCTGTATGCGGGCCCCCGGGCGTAACCCTCGCGGGGCTGTGCGGGAGCCCCCGGGCGTAACCCTCGCGGGGCTGTGCGGGAGCCCCCGAGCGGGACCCCGGCGGGGCTGTGCGGGAGCCCCCCGAGCGGGACCCCCGCCGGGCTATGAGGTGGGCGCCCCCCGGGCGTAACCCCCGCGGGGGCCGGGTTCGGGTGGGTGGCAGAAAGCGCCCCGCTGTAAGTCCCCCCACGGGCCTACAGTCGGGGCGCTTTCCATGTCCCGGAGCGGATTCCCCCCACGGGATCCGGCCGGGCGTTCAGGTGCCGCGTCGACGCCGGGGACACGTACGCACGGGTGGGCCGCTCAAGCTCCCCGGTGCACGTGCCCCGGCCAACGCAGTCGGGTCCGTCCCCCAAGACAAACCCGCTCGAGTCAGAAACGCCCCCCAAGACGTTCCTGCATCGCCTCCTTAGACTCACGAGACCTGCAAAGGGTTACGTTCACTGCGATGTGATCTGCGTCTCTTGCATATGTCCCGTGCGTTCACAAGAGACCCGAAATGGGGATCCGGGCCCCGACGTGAGAGTGCTGCAATTGTGCCGTGTGGATTGTGTGCAGGTCCAGACCTCACCGGACAGATCTGGCGGATTCCGTGATTTCCGCCGAACCTCCCGAAGGGGCCGCCCGCGGTGGCACGTCCTTCGAGCGTACGGCGGCGGGGCCGGGACCACGATGGTCCCGGCCCCGCCGCCGTGAGGGTGTCGCGCTCGCGGGCGCGGTCAGACCAGCTCGTAGCCCGCCTCGTCGACGGCCGCGCGCACGGCCTCCTCGTCGAGCGGGGCGGCGGAGACCACGGTGACCTGGCCCGTGGCGGCGACCGCCGTGACCGAGGCGACGCCGGCGATCTCCGAGATCTCGCCGGCGACCGCGCCCTCGCAGTGGCCGCAGGTCATGCCCTTCACCTCGTAGACCGTGGTGACGGCGCCCTCGGTCGCAGGGGTCGCGGCGTCCGTGTGGCAGGCCCCGCCGCAGCAGGAGCCGGACGTCTCGGAGTCGATCTGGGGGAGCTCGGTCTGGGCGCTCATGTCGTTCTCCTCGTGGTGCCGTCGTCAGGCGCAGGATGTCGTGAGGGTCGGTCGGGTGGTGCGGTGGGCCGGGAGGTGCCCGCGTTGCCCACGGTGTCTCCTGGCACTCCGACTCTATACCCCTAGGGGGTATTTTTCCAAGAAGGGTCGCTCCGGGCGAGCGCCCGCGCCCAGGCGAGGCCCACGAGCGAGACCAGCGCCAGGCCGCCGACCGAGAACGCCGTGAACAGATGCTCCTGGGTCGGCGTCGGATCCGGCATGTATCCCTCGGCGAACAGAGTGCGGTCCAGGCCGGTGCCGAGGACCCGGGAGACCAGCCAGATCGCGATGCCGTGCATCGAGTCCCACAGCGCGTGCAGCAGCGAGACCCCGGCGTACGTGAGGAGTACGGGGAGAGTGAAGCGGTAGCGGCCGTTCGGGCGGCGCAGGGCGAGCAGGGCGGCGCCCGCGATCGCCGTCCACAGGCCGTGTCCGAAGGGTGCGAGCAGTCCGCGCAGCACCTCGGTCTCGAGCAGGGACCGCAGGTCGATGCCCTTCATCGTGACCGCGGCGTTGAACGCGTAGCCCGCGCTCTCGAACGCCGCGAATCCGAAGCCGACCGTCGCGCCGAGCACGAGCCCCGCGCGCAGCCCGTGGATGTGCGGGTGCCGGTGCAGGACGTACATGAGGGCGAGGAGCTTGACGGCCTCCTCGATCAGTCCGACGCCGACGAACATCCACAGGGAGGGGTGCAGGAGGTAGTACTCCATGACCGAGGCGCCCAGGACGCCGAGGATGCCGCCGATCAGGAAGCAGCCCAGGATGAGGTTCGCGCCGAGGTCGCGGCCGTGCCGCTCGTAGGCCCACAGGACGAAGGTGGCCGGGACGAGGAAGCTGCCGAGCATGATGAGGGTGGGCAGCAGCGTGGTGTTCTTCGTCGCGTACGTGACCACCGCGGTCAGCACCCACAGCGTCAGGCCGCCCCACAGGCAGCGCTTCCACAGGCCGGGGCGTATCTGCGGGCCGGGCGGAGGCGGCTGCCGGGGTATGCGGGCCCGGGGGGTCCCGAAGGGCTGGGGGTGCGTCACGTCGGGCTCCCTCGTGCGTCCCCGGCCGTCGGGCTGTGTGCCCCTCGACCGCCGGCAGGATCGGGTGATTTGCCCGAATCCTATGCAGGGGTCCGCCGGGCCGCAGAACGGCGGCCCGCCCCCGGGTGAGCAGGAGCGGGCCGGTTCCCGGCCGGGTCGGCCGCCCGGTCAGTCCAGGGTGCGCCCCCGGTTGCGCGGCCGTGCCGCCACCCACGCCCGCACCGTGTCCGCGTACCAGTAGGGCTTGCCCGCCTCGACGTGGTCGGGCGGGGGCAGCAGTCCGTGTTTGCGGTACGAGCGGACGGTGTCGGGCTGCACCCGGATGTGCGCGGCGATGTCCTTGTACGACCAGAGCCGGTGGTCGGTCATGGTGGCTCCTCCCTGACGGGCGACGCGGCGGCTCGGGGGTGTCCGCCGGCGATCACCCACCCTGTGCCCGGTCAACGACCGGTCCCACGGAGAAGGGCGTGGCTGTGGGGCCCCTGTGACGCAGAACCCGCGTAGGGCTGACAAACGTGACACGAAGGGGGCGTTTGTGACGTGAGTGAAGCAAAGAGGGCGTTGTGCGGGGGCATGCGCCGGTGCGGGGCGGGACAGGTGTCACGGATGGTCCCGCCTCGCCTCAGACGCCGCACGACCGGAGGTAGCCGCGGGTGCGCCGCGCGATCGGCAGCGGACGGTCCGGATCGCACGGGTACATGTCCTGCTCGACGATCGCGAACAGGTCCACGTCCAGCGCCCCGGCCGCCGTGAGCACGGGCGCCAGCTCCGGTACCCCGCGCGGCGGTTCGCACATCACGCCCTGCGCCACCGCAGGCCCGAACGGCGTCCCCTGCGCCCGCACCTCGGCGAGCACCGCCGGGTCCACCTGCTTCAGATGCAGGTACCCGATGCGCTCCCCGTACGTCTTGATGAGCTCGACGCTGTCGCCGCCGCAGTACGCGTAGTGCCCCGTGTCCAGGCAGAGCGACACCAGGCCGGGGTCGGTGGCGTCCAGGAAGCGGGCGACGTTCTCCTCCGTGTCGATGTGCGTGTCCGCGTGCGGGTGCACGACGATCCGCAGCCCGTACCGGTCGCCCACCTCGCGCGCCAGCCGCTCCGTCTGGGACGCCAGCTGACCCCACTGCGCGGCGGTCAGCGTCGAGTCCTCGACGACCTCGCCCGTCTTGTCGTCGCGCCAGAAGGACGGGATGACGACGAGGTGCCGGGCGCCGGTGTCCCGGGCCAGCTCCGCGACCGACGCCACGTGCTCCCAGGTGCGGTCCCACACCGCCGGGCCGTGGTGCAGCCCGGTGAACACCGTCCCGGCCGACACCCGCAGACCGCGCCGCCCGGTCTCCTCGGCGAGCACCCGCGGATCCGTCGGCAGATACCCGTACGGGCCGAGCTCGATCCACTCGTACCCGGCCTCGGTGACCTCGTCGAGGAAGCGCCGCCACGGCGTCTGCCGGGGATCGTCGGGGAACCACACGCCCCACGAGTCGGGGGCCGAACCGACGCGGATGCGCGCGGGGCCCTGCGGGCTGGACGGGCTGGACGGTCGGGCTGCCGGCGTCGTCATGGGTTCAGCGTCCGCGCGCCGGGAGAGGGGTGTCAAGGCGTGGCCCCGATGTCGTCCGAATGTCAGGACAAAATATTGACAGGGGCGCGGGGCGGGGCTAGATGTGGGCGCAGGACGAAGGCGTCGGAGGGACTTTCCGTATGGCCCGCAGCCGGTTCGACCTGATCACGATGGGGCGCATCGGGGTCGACCTCTATCCGCTGCAGGCGGGGGTGGGCCTCGCGGACGTGACCTCGTTCGGCAAGTTCCTCGGCGGGTCCTCGTCCAACGTCGCGGTCGCGGCGGCCCGGCTCGGGCGGCACGTCGCGACGGTCACCCGCACCGGGCGGGACCCCTTCGGCGGCTATCTCCGGGCGCAGCTGCGGGAGTTCGGGGTCGACGACCGCTGGGTGACGCCCGTGGACGGGCTGCCGACCCCGGTCACCTTCTGCGAGATCTTCCCGCCCGACGACTTCCCGCTCTACTTCTACCGGCAGCCCAAGGCGCCCGACCTGGAGATCAGGGCGGACGAGCTGGACCTGGACGCGATCGCCGCCGCGCGGATCTTCTGGATGACCGGTACGGGACTGTGCGCCGAGCCCAGCCGCTCCGCGACGCTCGCCGCGCTCGGGGCGCGCGCCGGGTCGCCCGGCCCGACCGTGTTCGACCTCGACTGGCGGCCGATGTTCTGGGGCGACGCGGCCGGGGCCGACCTGGCGGAGGCGCGGCGCGTCTACCGGGAGGCGCTGCGGCACGCGACGGTGGCCGTCGGGAACGTGGACGAGGTCGAGATCGCGACCGGCCTGCGGGATCCCGCGGCGGCGGCGCGGGAGCTGGTGTCCACCTACGGAGTCGAGCTGGCCGTCGTGAAGCAGGGGCCGGGCGGGGTGCTGGCGCTGCCTGCGGACGGGGAGCCGGTCGCCGTCCCGCCGTTGCCCGTCGAGGTGCTCAACGGGCTGGGTGCGGGGGACGCGTTCGGGGGCGCGCTGTGTCACGGGCTGCTCGAGGGATGGGAGCTGGAGCGGCTCGTGGGGTACGCGAATGCGGCGGGGGCGATCGTCGCGGGGCGGCTGGAGTGTTCGTCCGCGATGCCGGTTCCCTCGGAGATCGAGCGGGTCATGAGTGCGGGGCGCGTGGAGGGGGCGGGGGCGCCTGCGGGGGAGGAGCGGTGCGGCCCCCCTGAAGGGGCACTTCGTGCCGCCCGGGGAGGCGTGGCTTCCGTGGGGGTGCTCGGGGAGTTGGCTTCGGTGCGGGCCCGGGATCCGGGGGCCGTGGCGGAGGCCGCCGCGCGGCGGGTGCGCCGGGCGGGGCTGTTGGCCGGGGGGTCGGGGCGGCTGATGGTCGTCGCCGCCGATCATCCGGCGCGGGGCGCGCTCGGGGTCGGGGAGCGGGGGATGGCCATGGCCGACCGGGCGGAGCTGCTGGAGCGGCTGTGCCGGGCGCTGGCGCGACCCGGGGTCGACGGGGTGCTGGCCTCCGCGGACGTGCTCGACGACCTGCTGCTGCTCGGCGCGCTGGAGGACAAGGTCGTCATCGGCTCGCTGAACCGCGGGGGACTGGCCGGGGCCTCGTTCGAGCTGGACGACCGGTTCACCGGGCACCGGCCGGAGGATCTGGCCCGGCTGCGGTTCGACGCGGGGAAGCTGCTGCTGCGGATCGACTACGACGACCCGGGCTCCGCCTCCGTACGGACGATGGAGGCCGCGGCGCGGGCCGTGGACGCGATGGCGGAGCGGCGGCTGCCGGTGTTCGTCGAGCCGTTCGTGGTGCGGCGCGACCCGGTCTCGGGGCGCGTCGTCAACGACCTGAGCGCGGACGCCGTGATCCGCTCGGTCGCCGTCGCCTCCGGGCTCGGCGGGACCTCCGCCTACACCTGGCTGAAGCTGCCCGTCACCGACGATCCGGACGCGATGGCCCGCGTCGTGGAGACCTCCGCGCTCCCGGCCGTGCTGCTCGGCGGTGACGTCAAGGACGGTGACCAGGACGCCGCGTACGAGAAGTGGCGGGCGGCGCTGCGCCTGCCCACGGTGCAGGGGCTGGTGGTGGGGCGGTCGCTGCTCTACCCGGCGGACGGGGACGTCGAGCAGGCCGTCGACACGGCCGTGGGGCTGCTGCGGTGACGGACGGTCAGGGCACGAGAGAGGAGAGTGGGGGGATGACCTCCCGCGAGATTCACCTTCCGGCGGGCAGCGCGGGCGACCGGACGTACGCGCTCTCCGTCGGCCCCGAGACGGCCGGCTGGTCCCGCGCGGCACTGCGGGTGCTCGAACTGGGGCCCGGACAGCGGCACGTGTTCGACACCGGCGCGAGTGAATGGATCGTTCTGCCGCTGTCGGGTGGTTGCTCCGTCGCGGTGGCAGGGCTGATCATCGAACTGCTGGGCAGGGACAGCGTGTTCAGCGGCGCGAGCGACTTCGCGTATCTTCCGCGCGACAGCCGCGCGGAGCTCTCCTCCGGCGCGGGTGGCCGGTTCGCCCTGGCAGGAGCGGCATGCGGGCGACGACTCCCCGTCCGTCACGGCACCGCGCCGGAGGTCCCCGTCGAGGAGCGCGGCAGCGGCCTGACCGCACGGCAGGTGCGCAACTTCGCGGCCGCCGACACCTTCGCCTGCGACCAGCTCATCGCGGTGGAGGTCATCACCCCCGGCGGCCACTGGTCCTCGTACCCGCCGCACAAGCACGACGAGCACCGGCCGGGCGTCGAGACCGAGCTGGAGGAGATCTACTACTTCGAGATCGAGGGGGACGGCGGGTACGGGTACCAGCGGGTGTCGCCCTCGCGGCCCGGCGGCACCGAGCTGCTCGCCGAGGTGCGCAGCGGGGACACCGTGCTCGTGCCGGACGGCTGGCACGGCCCCTCGATCGCGCAGCCCGGGCACCCCATGTACTACCTGAACGTGATGGCGGGCCCGGGGCCGGAGCGCGAGTGGCGGATCCGCTTCCACCCGGACCATGTGACGGAGGGATACCGATGACCGCGACGCCCCCGACGGTGCGGCTCACCACGGCGCAGGCCCTGGTGCGTTTCCTCACCCGCCAGTTCAGCGAGCGGGACGGCACCCGGCAGCGGCTGGTCCCCGCGACCTGGGGCATCTTCGGGCACGGGAACGTGGCGGGGGTCGGCCAGGCGCTCGTCCAGTACGGCGACGCCATGCCGTTCCACCAGGGGCGCAACGAGCAGGCGATGGTGCACGCGGCGGTCGGGTTCGCGCGGCAGAGCGGCCGGCTGGCCACGCACGCGGTGACGACGTCGATCGGGCCCGGCGCCACCAACCTGGTCACCGGCGCCGCCCTCGCCACCGTCAACCATCTGCCGGTCCTGCTGCTCCCCGGCGACGTGTTCGCCGCGCGGCCCGCCGACCCGGTGCTCCAGCAGCTCCAGGTCCCGTACGCGGGCGACGTGTCGGTCAACGACTGTCTGCGGCCGGTGTCGCGGTACTTCGACCGGATCGTGCGCCCCGAGCAGCTGGTCCCCGCCGCGCTGGAGGCGATGCGGGTGCTCACCGACCCCGTGGCCACGGGCGCCGTCACGCTGGCGCTGCCGCAGGACGTGCAGGCGGAGGCGTACGACTGGCCGCGGGAGTTCTTCGCCGAGCGGGTGTGGTGCGTGCGCAGGCCGCGCCCGGACGAGGGCGAACTCGCCGCCGCCGCCGAGGCGTTGCGGCAGGCGCGGCGGCCGCTGCTCGTCGTGGGAGGCGGGGTGCGGCACAGCGCCGCCGAGGACGAGCTGCGGGCCTTCGCCGAGGCCACCCTGATCCCCGTCGCCACCACGCAGGCCGGCAAGGGCGCCCTGCCGCACGACCACCCCGCCGACGTCGGCGGCATCGGTCACACCGGCACCGCGACGGCGAACGAGCTGGCCCGCGCCGCCGACCTCGTCATCGGCGTCGGCACCCGCTACACCGACTTCACGACCGCCTCCGGCACCCTCTTCGCCGAGCCGGGCGTGCGCTTCCTGAACCTGAACGTCGCGGCGTTCGACGCCCACAAGCAGGCCGCGCTGCCGCTCGTGGCCGACGCCCGCGCCGGGCTCGCCGCGCTGCGCGAGGCGGTGCGCGGGGTGCGGGCGGACGCCGCGTACGTCGCCGGGTACACCGACGGCAAGGAGCGCTGGGAGCGCCGCGTCGACGCCTGCTTCGGGGCCCCGGACGACGGGGTGCGCCCGACCCAGACCCAGGTGCTCGGCGCCCTCGACGCGCTGGTGGACGGGGACGACATCCTCATCAACGCGGCCGGCTCGCTCCCCGGCGACCTGCACAAGCTGTGGCGGACCCGGTCCCGCGACCAGTACCACGTCGAGTACGGCTACTCGTGCATGGGCTACGAGATCCCGGCCTCGCTCGGCGTCGCCCTCGCCGCGCCCGGCCGGCCCGTGTGGGCGCTGGTCGGGGACGGCACGTACCTGATGATGCCGACCGAGATCGTGACCGCGGTCCAGGAGGACATCCCGGTCAAGGTCGTCCTCCTGCAGAACCACGGGTACGCGTCCATCGGCGGTCTCTCCGCCGCGGTCGGCGCCGAGGGCTTCGCGACCGCGTACCGCTACAAGGACCGGGTCGGCACCTACACGGGCGCCCCGCTGCCCGTCGATCTCGCGGCCAACGCCGCCAGTCTCGGCATGGACGTGCTGCGCGCGAAGACGGTCCGCGAGCTGCGTGAGGCGCTCGTCACGGCCCGGTCGGCCACCCGCCCCACATGTGTCTACGTCGAGACCGAAACGGCAGACACAGTGTCGGGCCCGCCCCCCGCACAGGCGTGGTGGGATGTGCCCGTGGCCGAGACAGCCGACCGGCCGTCGGCGGCCTCGGCCCGCGAGGAGTACGACCGGCACGTCACCGCTCGACGCCGCCACCTCTGAGACGTAACAGGAGTTGCACCGTATGTCTGACACGAAGTTGGTCCACCACTGGATCGGCGGCAAGACCGTCGAGGGCACGTCGGGCAACCACGGCCCGGTGACCGACCCCGCGACCGGCGCGGTGACCACGCAGGTCGACTTCGCCTCGGTGGAGGAGGTGGACGCGGCCGTCGCCGCCGCCAAGGAGGCGTACGCGAGCTGGGGCCGGTCCTCGCTCGCCAGGCGCACCGAGATCCTCTTCCGCTTCCGGGCGCTCCTCGACGCCAACCGGGACGCGGTCGCCGAGCTGATCACCGCCGAGCACGGCAAGGTGCACTCGGACGCCCTCGGCGAGGTCGCCCGCGGTCTGGAGATCGTCGACCTGGCCTGCGGCATCAGCGTCCAGCTGAAGGGTGAGCTGTCCACGTCCGTCGCGACCCGGGTCGACGTGGCCTCGATCCGTCAGCCGCTGGGTGTCGTCGCCGGCATCACGCCGTTCAACTTCCCGGCCATGGTGCCGATGTGGATGTTCCCGATCGCGATCGCGTGCGGCAACACCTTCGTGCTCAAGCCCTCCGAGAAGGACCCCTCGGCCTCCCTCAAGATCGCCGAGCTGCTCGCCGAGGCCGGGCTGCCCGACGGCGTCTTCAACGTCCTGCACGGGGACAAGGTCGCGGTCGACCGCCTCCTGGAGCACCCGGACGTCGCGGCCGTCTCCTTCGTCGGCTCGACGTCGATCGCCCGCCACATCCACACCACCGCCGCCGCCAACGGCAAGCGCGTGCAGGCGCTCGGCGGCGCCAAGAACCACATGCTGGTGCTGCCCGACGCCGACCTGGACGCCGCCGCCGACGCCGCGGTCTCCGCCGCGTACGGCTCCGCCGGTGAGCGCTGCATGGCGATCTCCGCGGTCGTGGCCGTCGGCGCCGTCGCCGACGAACTCGTCGCGAAGATCAAGGACCGCGCCGAGAAGATCACGATCGGCCCGGGCAACGACCCGGCCTCCGAGATGGGCCCGCTCATCACGGCCGCCCACCGCGACAAGGTCGCCTCCTACGTCGAGGGCGCCGCCGCCGACGGCTGCGAGGTCGTCCTCGACGGCACCGGCCACACGGTCGAGGGCCACGAGGGCGGCCACTGGATCGGCCTGTCCCTCCTGGACCGCGTCCCGACGACCGCCAAGGCCTACCAGGACGAGATCTTCGGCCCCGTCCTGTGCGTGCTGCGCGTCGACACGTACGAGGAGGGCCTGGCCCTCATCAACGCCTCGCCGTTCGGCAACGGCACCGCGATCTTCACCCGCGACGGCGGCGCCGCCCGCCGCTTCCAGCTGGAGGTCGAGGCCGGCATGGTCGGCGTCAACGTGCCGATCCCGGTCCCGGTCGGCTACCACTCCTTCGGTGGCTGGAAGGACTCGCTCTTCGGCGACCACCACATCTACGGCAACGACGGCACGCACTTCTACACGCGCGGCAAGGTCGTCACCACCCGCTGGCCCGACCCGGCCGACGCCCCCGCGGGCGTCGACCTGGGCTTCCCGCGCAACCACTGAGCGTCCCGCCCTCCGCTCGCACGCACCGGTGCCCCGGCCGTTCCCGCAACGGCCGGGGCACCGGTGCGTGCGGCGCGGAACCGTACGCTCCCTGTCCGGACTGCGGACTTTTCCCGATGAATTTTGACGCTGCGGCAACGGTTCTCGTACGTAGGTGACAAACCGGTCGACGCAGGCTCTTGGTTTCTACTGCCTGCGATGTGAAGGTCACGAGCGACTTTCAGGGTGCAGAACATGGCGCACTTTGCACATGCCTTAGGAAGGCAGGTTGATCGGTGCGGGTGGAGAGTGCGGAATCCGCAGGGAAACGGCCGTTGACGTTCCGGATACCGGCGGGGTTCCATGACGCGCCGGGAGCGACACATCCTTCTCACCCCTTCTCGTCCGCACCTCACTGACTGCCCTCGGAGGCGATAGCGCTCCCGGCCGAACCACCTGCCGCACGAGTCGATCGGAACCTTCATGACCGACACGCTTCGCCCCGCCACCGCCCCCGCGGTGGAGCCCCTGCCGAACACGGCACCGCCCCAGAAGCTCAAGCGTTCCATCGGCGTCGTCGGCGGCACCCTGCTCACGCTGTCCTGCGTGACGCCCGCCTCCACGCTCTTCGTCGTCGTCCCCGACCTCTTCGGCTCGCTCGGCACGGCGACCGCCCTCACCATCGCGATCGGTTCGCTGCTCTGTATCGGCGTCGCGTTCTGCTACTCGGAGCTGGGCACCCTCATCCCCAGCGCGGGCGGCGAGTACGCCATGGTCTCCACGCTCTCCGGCCGCCTCGCCGGCTGGCTGGTCTTCGTCCTGTCGCTGCTCGTCGTGGTGATCGTGCCCCCGGTGATCGCCATGGGCACCGCCGACTACCTCGCGCCCCTCGTGCACCTCGACCCGTCGATCGCGGGCGCCGGCGTCATGCTGCTCGCGACCCTCGCCGGACTGCTCGACCTGCGCGCCAACGCCTGGATCACCGGCGTCTTCCTCGTCCTGGAGGTCATCGCCGCGGCCGTCGTCGCCGTCCTCGGCTTCGCCCACTCCGAGCGCGGCGCGGGCTCCCTCGTCTCCATGGAGGTCGCCGGGGCGCACGGCCACCACGACACGGTGACCGCGATGCTCGTCGTCTCCGGACTCGCCATCGCCCTCTTCATCACCCAGGGCTTCTCCACCGCCGTCTACCTCTCCGAGGAGCTGGAGAACCCCCGCAGGTCCGTCGCCCGCACCGTGCTCGCGACCCTCGCCATCTCGACCGTCATCATCCTCGTCCCCGTCATCGCGATCACGATGGGCGCCAAGGACCTCTCCGTCCTCACCTCCGGGGACCTCAGCGGCATGGTCGAGGCCTGGTCCAACTCCGCGGTCGGCACCTTCGTCTCCCTCTGCGTCGCCCTCGCGATCATCAACGCGGGCATCGTCATGGTCATCCAGAACTCGCGCGTCCTGTTCGCCTCCGCCCGCGACAAGGCCTGGCCCTCGCCGGTCAACAACGCCCTCGCCAAGCTCGGCCGCTTCGGCTCGCCCTGGATCGCCACCCTCGTCGTCGGCGTGCCCGGCGCGGCCCTGTGCTTCGTCAACCTCGACACCCTCTACGGTGTGACCGGCGTCTCCGTCACCGGCATGTACCTGCTCGTCGCGGTCGCCGCCCTGATGTCCCGGCGCGGCACCCACCGCGACCAGCCGGCCTGGCGCATGCCGCTGTGGCCCGCGGTGCCCGTCGTGCTGATCGCGGTCATGGCGTACATCCTCAGCCGGCAGGAGGTCTCCTACCTCCTGTGGACCGGCGGGATCACCGCCGCCGCCACGCTCTACTGGGCGCTCTACCTGCGCCCGCGCAAGGACACGCGCTGGCTGGTGACGCTGCCCGAGGACGCCCAGGCCTGAGCCGCGCGGACGACCCCACCGGCTCTCCGGAAACCCTGTCGGGGGCGGCCCGCGCCTGACAGGGTCTCCGGCATGAACACGCATGCCACGTCCCCGGAGATCCAGGCGCTCCTGACCACCCTCGACGGACAGCGCCGCCACGTCCTCGGCATCCTCGACGGGCTCGACGACGCGGCGCTGCGGCGCCCCGTGCTGCCGTCCGGCTGGAGCTGCCTCGGCCTGGTCCAGCACCTCGCGCTCGACGTCGAACGGTTCTGGTTCCGCGCCGTCCTCACCGGCGACCGGGACGTCATCGCCGCCCTCGACGAGACCGACGACGCCTGGCAGGTCGCCGCCGACGCGCCGCCCGCCGAGATCCTCGACCGGTACCGCACCGAGATCGACCGCGCGACGGCCACGGTCACCGCCCTGCCCGCCGACGCCCCGCTCGCCTGGTGGCCGCAGCACCTCTTCGGCGACCCACACCTGCACACCGTCCGCGACGTCCTCCTCCACGTGATCACGGAGACGGCCTGCCACGCGGGCCACCTGGACGCGGCCCGCGAACTCGTCGACGGACGCCGCTGGTTGACCCTGACCTGATCCGCGGGAAAGGCCATAGGCTCACCGCATGGAGATCATCGAAGGGGCGGGCGTCTGGACCACGCCGCCGGGAGCCGACGGCGCCGACTGGACCGAGCAGCTGCGGCGGCCCGACCTGTCCGTGGGCACGTACTGCATCCCGGCCGGCGGCACCGACACCCAGAGCCCGCACACGGAGGACGAGATCTACGTCGTCACGTCCGGCCGCGCCACCCTCACCACCCCGGCCCGCACCGCCGAGGTGGGCCCCGGCACGGTCGTCTTCGTCCCGGCGGGCGAGGACCACCGCTTCACCGACGTGACGGAGGACCTGGCGCTGCTGGTGGTGTTCGGCCCGGCGTACGGCTCCCGGGCGTGAAGGAGGCCGCGGCCCTCGCCGGGGCGGCCCACGCCCGGAGCGCCGCGGCCGCTCCCGCTCAGCGCGTCCCGTCCGCCGGGTCCGCGGCCGGGGCGTCGTCGGTGTCGTCGGTGTCGTCGGAGAGGTCCCAGTCGACCACCGTGCACGGCCCGTCGACCACGCCGCCCGCGCTCCGGTACGCGGCCAGCGCCGGTTCGTTCTCCGGGTCGACCCCGACCCACATCCCGTAACACCCGTGCTCCCGCGCCAGCCCCGCCAGCGCCCGGATCAGCGCCCGCGCCACGCCCCGCCGCCGGTACGGCCCGGCGACCCCCAACTCGTAGAGGAACATCTCGCGGCCCTTGTCGGGGTGGACGGTCTCGACCCCGCTGATGAACCCGACGGGCTCGGGCCCGGCCTCCTCCTCGTAGGCGAAGAACAGGTGGTGCCCCTGGGCGGAGAGGAACTCCTGCGCCCACTCCCGCCGCGGCGGGGCGTCGAAGAGACCGGCGGCGGCGACGATCTGGCGTACGGAGGCGGGGCGTTCGATCCGCATGCGGCATCCCGGGGTGAGGCGGACAGGCGTACCGCGTGATGGTGGCACGCCGCGGTGCGGTCCGCGCGTTCCTTCGGACGGCCGGCCTACTGCGGTCGGCGTAGCCGCGGGGCGCACCCTACTGCGGCGGGAGGGGTGGGGTTTCGGTCCCCGGGGGGCCCTGGGCGGGAACGGGGGCGATTAGCGTGGGCGTATGGATCTACGACTGGGCGCGTGGCGGGAGCGGGTGCGGGGCAGGCCCCGGCGGTGGGCTGCCGGGGTGGCCGCCGCCGTGGTGGCCGCCGGGGCCCTGACCTGGACCGCCGTCGCGGACGACGGGGCGCCCGCCGTGCACCGGCAGGACCGGGAGATGGCCGTGGGAGGCGGGGTGCGCGTCGACACGTCGTACTTCACCTCGGGGGACACGGCGGGCAGAAGGCCCGCCGTGCTGCTCGCGCACGGGTTCGGGGGCAGCAAGGACGACGTGCGCGGCGAGGCCGAGCGGCTCGCGCGCAGCGGGTACGCGGTGCTGACCTGGTCGGCGCGCGGATTCGGGGCGTCCGGCGGGAAGATCGGGCTGAACGATCCGCGGCACGAGGTCGCCGACGTGTCGAAGCTCATCGACTGGCTCGCACGGCGGCCCGAGGTGCAGCTCGACCGGGCCGGGGACCCGCGCGTCGGGGTGACCGGTGCCTCGTACGGCGGGGCCGTGTCGCTGCTCGCCGCCGGGTACGACCGGCGGGTCGACGCCATCGCGCCGCAGATCACGTACTGGAACCTCGCCGACGCCCTGTTCCCCGACGGGGTGTTCAAGAAGCTGTGGACCGGGATCTTCTTCACCTCCGGGTCCGCCGACCTCGGGGCGCGGACCAGTGAGGCCGGGCTCGGGTGCGGGCGGTTCGAGGACGAGCTGTGCGCCATGTACCGGCGCGTGGCGGTGGCCGGGAAGCCCGACGCCGCCGCGCGGAAGCTGCTCGAGGCGCGCAGCCCGTCGGCGGTCGGCGCGCGCATCAAGGTGCCCACGCTCATCGCGCAGGGGCAGAGCGACTCGCTGTTCCCGCTCGGGCAGGCCGACGCCATGGCCCACCGGATCAGGGCCAACGGCGCGCCCGTGGACGTCGACTGGATCTCCGGCGGCCACGACGGCGGCGACATGGAGACCGGGCGGATCACCGGGCGCGTGACGGACTGGTTCGACCGGTACCTGAAGGAGGACGGTGCGGCGGGCACGGGCCCCGCCTTCCGCGTCACCCGCACGGGCGGCGTCGACTCGACGGACGGTGCGGCCACCCTGCGCGGGGCGAGCGGCGACGCGTACCCGGGGCTGCGCGGCGAGCGGCGCGTCCGCGTGCCGCTCAGGTCGGGCAGCCAGACCTTCCAGAACCCGCCGGGCGGCGGCCCCCCGTCGATCTCGGCCGTCCCCGGGCTCGGCAGCGTCTCCTCGCTCGGCTCCACGCTGGGGCTGAGCGTCGCGCTGGACTTCCCCGGCCAGTTCGCCCGCTTCGACTCGGCGCCCCTCGACCACTCGGTCCGGATCACCGGCTCGCCGACCGTCACCGCGCACGTCACGTCCTCCACCGGCACCGCCGTCCTGTTCGCCAAGGTGTACGACGCCGGACCCGGCGGCGCCCGCGAGGTGCTGCCCTCCCAGCTGGTCACCCCGGTGCGGGTGACCGGGGCCGGTGGCGACGGCAAGGACGTGCGCATCACCCTGCCCGCCATCGACCACGCCGTGCAGAAGGGGCACCGGCTGCGGCTCGTGCTGTCCTCGACGGACCTCGGCTACGCGTCCCCGGTCGCACCGGCCACGTACACGGTCGCGCTGAGGGACGGCGCGCTGAGCCTGCCGACCGCGCCCGGCGTCGAGACCGCCGCCGCTCCGCTGCCCTCCTGGGTGTGGTGGCTGCCCGCCGCGGCCGTCGTCCTCGCCGCGGCGCTGCTGTTCACCGCCCGCCGCCGCACGGCCGCGCCCGCACCCGACCCGGCGCTCGCCGAGGTCCCGCTCCAGATCACCGGCCTGAGCAAGAAGTACGCGGGCTCGACCGACCGGTACGCCGTGCGGGACCTGTCGTTCCGCGTCGAGAAGGGGCAGGTGCTCGGGCTGCTCGGGCCCAACGGCGCGGGCAAGACCACGACCCTGCGCATGCTCATGGGGCTGATCGGGCCCGACGCGGGCGGGATCCGCGTCTTCGGGCACGCGATCCGGCCCGGCGCCCCGGTCCTGTCCCGGGTCGGTGCCTTCGTCGAGGGCGCCGGATTCCTGCCGCACCTGTCCGGCCGGGAGAACCTGGAGCTGTACTGGCGGGCCACCGGCCGCCCCGCCGGGGACGCCCACCTCGACGAGGCCCTGGAGATCGCCGGACTCGGTGACGCGCTGGCCCGCGCCGTGCGCACCTACTCCCAGGGCATGCGGCAGCGCCTCGCGATCGCCCAGGCCATGCTCGGCCTGCCGGACCTGCTGATCCTCGACGAGCCGACCAACGGGCTCGACCCGCCGCAGATCCGCGAGATGCGTGAGGTGATGATCCGGTACGCCCGCGCGGGCCGCACCGTGATCGTCTCCAGCCATCTGCTCGCCGAGGTCGAGCAGTCCTGCACGCACCTCGTCGTCATGGACCGCGGCCGGCTCGTCCAGGCGGGCCCCGTCGCGGAGATCGTCGGCTCCGGCGACACGCTGCTCGTGGGCCTGGACGCGGAGGTCACCGACCCGCTCGTGGAGAAGGTGGCCGCGCTGGACGGCGTCGAGTCGGCGGTCCGCGCGGACGACGGGCTCGGCCTGCTCGTCCGGCTGACCGGCACCGGCAGCGCCCCCGGGCTCGTCGCGGACCTCGTCCGGCTCGACGTGCCGGTCGCGTCGGTGGGCCCGCACCGCCGCCTGGAGGACGCGTTCCTGACGCTGATCGGAGGGACCCCCTCATGACCACGACCACCCCGGCCCCCGGCACGGCGACGGCCGAGGGCTACCGCCCCGGCCGCACCCTGCCGCTGCGCGTCGAGCTCGTGCGGCAGGTCAAGCGCCGCCGCACCCTCGTCATGGGCGCGGTGCTCGCGCTGCTGCCGTTCGTGCTCGTCATCGCGTTCGCGATCGGCGGGCAGCCGGGCGGGCGCAGCGGGCGGGTGACCCTCATGGACACGGCCACCGCGTCCGGCGCGAACTTCGCCGCGACCTGTCTGTTCGTGTCCGCGGGCTTCCTGCTCGTCATCCCCGTCGCGCTGTTCTGCGGCGACACGATCGCCTCGGAGGCCAACTGGTCCAGCCTGCGCTATCTGCTCGCCGCACCCGTGCCGCGGGCCCGGCTCCTGTGGTCCAAGCTCGCCGTCGCCCTCGGCCTGAGCCTGGCCGCGATGGTGCTGCTGCCCGTCGTCGCGATCGGCGTCGGCACCGCCGCCTACGGGTGGGGGCCGCTGGAGATCCCGACCGGCGGCGCGCTGGACGCGGGCACGGCGGCGCAGCGCCTCCTGGTCGTCATCGCGTACCTCTTCGTGTCCCAACTGGTCACCGCGGGGCTCGCGTTCTGGCTGTCGACCAAGACGGACAACCCGCTGGGCGCGGTCGGCGGCGCCGTCTTCCTGACCATCGTGGGCAACGTCCTGGACGCCGTCACCGCGCTCGGCGACTGGCGCGACTTCCTGCCCGCGCACTGGCAGTTCGCGTGGGCGGACGTGATCCAGCCGCAGCCGGAGTGGAGCGGCATGCTCCAGGGCACGGCCGTGTCGGTGGCGTACGCGGTGGTGCTGTTCGCCCTGGCCTTCCGCGGGTTCGCCCGCAAGGACGTGGTCTCGTAGGACATGTTCCGGGCACGGTGCGCAACGGCCGCGTCACCGGAGGATCTCCCACCGGTCACAGCAGCCGCCCGCCGTGACCCCTTCGAGGCCAAGGCGCAACCGCCCGGGGCGAACATTCCGGGCGCCTCCCACGTCACAGTCACAAGGACGCCGGGGACACCGGTGGACGACGCAACGGGAGGGGCGGCATGGGACACCGAATGCGCAGGGGGAGCACGGGCAGGGGCCGCGGCGGGGTGCTGCTCGCCGCGGCGGTCGCGGGAGGACTGCTCCTGACGGGCTGCGGGGGCGGCGACGACCACGGCTCCG
>NZ_WWIA01000704.1 GCF_009870065.1 Streptomyces sp. SID5785
CCACCGAGACCGCGATGGTCTTCGGCGAGCTCTACCGGCACGGCACGGAGTGGAAGTTCCGCGCCGTCGGCCAGGGGTACGCCTCGGGCCTGCGCGGCATCGCGCTCGACTACGGCGTCAACGTCTGACGCCCGCGCCCGCCGCCCCGGCGGGCGACCCGCTCAACCACCGGGCCCCGTACCGCGTCCTCGACACGGGGACGCGGCACGGCCCGGTCCGGCGGCCGCGCACGGCGTCGCAGTGACTTCACGAGGGGCAGGCAGCAGACATGGAGATCTCCGGCATCTTCACCGCGATCGTCATCGGCATCGTCATCGGCATTCTCGGCCGGCTGGTCATCCCCGGGCGCCAGCGCATCGGCGTCCTGTGGACCATCCTGGTCGGCGTTCTCGCCGCGCTCGTCGGCACCGCGGTCGCGGGCGCGTTCGGCGTGGCCGACACCCGCGGCGTCGACTGGATCGAACTCGCCATCCAGGTCGGCCTCGCCGCCGTCGGCGTCACGGGAGTGGAGCGCCTCAAGGGCCGCCGCTGACCGGCCCGCGCGCCCGGCCCGCCCGGGACGATGCGCGGGCCCACAGGCCGGCGGGAGGCGACCGCCCCACAGGCGGTCCGCCTCCCGCCGGTCTCCGCCGTCGCGTGCCCGTTCTCCGCTCAGGCCGCCGTCGGGCGCAGGCCGCCCCTCGGTTACGTTGGGCGGCGGGCGCCGGTGCCCGACCCGCTCGGGGCCGGCGGCCCCGACAGGAAGGGGAAAGGTCCGTTGTCCACCGGCACTCACGACCGCGACGGCCGACTCGGCGGTCACCAGAGCTACTTCGAGCGCATCGACGCGTCCCGTTACAAGTCCACCCCGCACGCGGGCGGCGCCTGGGACGTCGACGAGATGCACTTCAGCCCCCTCGGCGGACTCGTCGTCCACGCCGTCGACCGGTACCTCGCCGGGCGGCCCGGCGCCGAGGGCCTCGCCATCGCCCGGATCAGCTTCGACATCCTGGGCCGCCTGGCGCTCGACGAGTGCGAGATCACCGTGGAGAGCGTGCGGCCCGGCCGCACGATCGAGCTGCTCGAAGCCGTCGTCGTGATCGCCGGGCGCCCCGTGGTGCGGGCCCGCGCCTGGCTGCTCGCGTCCGCCGACACCGAGGCCGTCGCCGGGGGCGCCGCAGAGGTGCTCACCCCGCCCGAGGAGGTCGCCGCCTGGGACATGGCGTCCGTGTGGCCCGGCGGATACATCGCCTCGATCGACGTACGCCCGCTCGCACCGCCGCGGCCCGGCCGCACCACCGCCTGGATCGCCAGCCCGCTGGAGCTCGTGGCGGGCGAGCCTAGCAGCGCCCTCGCGTCGTTCGTCGCCCTGGTCGACACGGCCAACGGGATCGCGGTGCGCGAGTCGCCCACGGAGTGGATGTTCCCCAACGTGGACCTCACCCTGCACCTGCACCGCCAGCCGCGGGGCCGCTGGACCGGCCTCGACACGACGGTGACCTTCGGCCCGGCCGGGCACGGCGTCACCAGCACGGTGCTGCACGACGTCCACGGGCCCGTCGGTCACGCGCAGCAGATCCTCACGGTCAGGCCGCAGCGGCGCGGCTGACCCGCACGCCGCTCACGGCACCAGGAAGCCGCGGAACGTGACCGTGCGCCGCACCTCGAAGCCGAGCCGCCGGTAGAGGGCGAGCGCCGGGGTGTTGGCGGCGGCCACGTGCAGGAACGGACGCTCGCCCCGTGCCTCGATCCGGGCGGCCAGCGCACCCACGAGGCGCGCGGCATGGCCCCGGCCGCGCGCCTCGGGAGCCGTGCACACCGCGCTGAGCTCGGTCCACCCCGGCGGCCGCAGCCGCTCCCCGGCCAGGGCGACGAGCGCACCGCCCGCCCGGATCCCCAGGTAGCTGCCGAGCTCGTGGGTGCGCGGCCGGAACGGGCCCGGCCGGGTCCGCTCCACCAGGGCGAGCATCTCCGGGACGTCGGCCGCTCCCAGCTCGACGACGCCCGTCTCGTCGGCGGTCCTCTCCACGGCGCCTGTCTCGTCGGCGGCCTCCTCGCGGGCCGGGCGCACCAGCTGCACCCCGTCGAGCGAGAAGGCCGGCTCCCAGTCCGGCGGCGGCGTCGCGGGCGAACTGAACAGGTCGGCGAACCCGCCCCTGCCGCCGAGCAGTTCGGCCAGGTCCTTCCACGCGGCGGGCCCGGGACCGGGCGGCAGCGCCACGAAGGTCGCGACGTCCGGCGCATATCCCGAGGCCAGGCCGTGCCGGCGGGCCAGATGCGCGTGATGCCCGCGCAGCGACGCCCCGACGGGATCGTCGAGCACACAGGCACCGGCTGCATCGTCGTCGTAGGGGTCCGTCATGCGCGTCCTCCGGGGCTGCTGGTGCGGTGCCGGTCGGCTGCCGGCCCGGGCGCTCGTCCTGTTCCGGTGCGGCTCCGGTCCTGTTCCGGGCCGGCTCCGGTCCGGGCGCTCGTCCGGCGCTCGGAAGATCGTAGGCACACCGGCCGTCCGCCACGTCAGAGAGGCGTCAAGGGCCGGGGCGGCGCCGTCAGGGTGGCGTCAACACGGGGCCTCATCGCCCTTGGCCAGGGGTTTCCTCTGAGTGTCAGTTCCGAACCGAACCTTCACCCAGGGAGCTCACGATGGCCGACCTGGCCTTCGTCGTCACTACGATCGCGGTCTTCGCGCTGGTGGCCCTCGTCGCCAAGGGGGTGACGAAGCTGTGACCGCCGAGAACGTCGTGGGCCTGGTCGTGGCCGTCGCCCTCCTGGGCTATCTCGTCCTCGCCCTCATCCACCCGGAGAGGTTCTGAAGCCCGACATGAGCCCCGAACTCGCCGGCGTGCTCCAGATGCTCGCGCTCGTCGCGGCCCTCGCACTCGCCTACCGCCCCCTGGGCGACCACATGGCCCGGGTCTACTCCTCGCCGCGCCACCTGCGCGTCGAACGGTGGATCTACAAGGGCATCGGCGCCGACCCCGACACCGAGATGCGCTGGACCGCGTACCTGCGCGGCGTCCTCGCCTTCTCCGCGGTCGGCGTCCTCTTCCTCTACCTGCTCCAGCGCGTCCAGGGCGCTCTGCCCGGCTCGCTCGGCTTCGCCTCGATCGACCCCGACCAGGCGTTCAACACCGCCGCGTCGTTCGTCGCGAACACCAACTGGCAGTCGTACTACGGCGAACAGGCCATGGGCCACGTCGTGCAGACCGGCGGCCTCGCCGTGCAGAACTTCGTCTCGGCCGCCGTCGGCATCGCCGTCGCGGTCGCCCTCGTCCGCGGCTTCGCCCGCTCGCGCACCGGTGAACTCGGCAACTTCTGGGCCGACCTGGTGCGCGGCACCGTCCGTGTCCTGCTGCCGATCGCCGTCGTGGGCGCGCTCGTCCTGGTGGCCTGCGGCGCGATCCAGAACTTCGCCGGGATCCACGAGGTCGGCCAGTTCACGGGCGGGACGCAACAGTGGAACGGCGGCGCCGTCGCCTCCCAGGAGGCCATCAAGGAACTGGGCACCAACGGGGGCGGCTACTTCAACGCCAACTCCGCCCACCCCTTCGAGAACCCCGGCGGCCTGTCCAACCTCTTCGAGGTCTTCCTGATCCTCGTCATCCCCTTCGCCCTCACCCGCACCTTCGGCGTCATGGTCGGCTCCGTCCGGCAGGGGTACGTGATCCTCGCCACCATGGGCACCATCTGGGTCGCCTTCACCGGCCTGATGATGTGGACCGAGTTCGCCCACCACGGCTCCGCGCTGCAACTCGCCGGCGGCGCCATGGAGGGCAAGGAGAATCGCTTCGGCATCGGCGGCACGTCGATCTTCGCGGTCTCCACCACCCTCACCTCGACCGGCGCCGTCGACGGCTTCCACTCCTCGCTCACCGGTCTCGGCGGCGGCATCACGATGCTGGGCATGCAGCTCGGCGAGATCGCGCCCGGCGGCACCGGATCCGGTCTCTACGGCATGCTGATCATGGCCGTCATCGCGGTGTTCGTCGCGGGCCTCATGGTGGGCCGGACACCCGAGTACCTGGGCAAGAAGATCGGCACCCGCGAGATGAAACTCGCCGCCTGCTACCTCCTCGTCACCCCTGCGCTCGTCCTCGGCTTCACCGCCTTCGCGATGGCGCTGCCGACGCCGCGGCACTCGATGCTCAACCCCGGCGCGCACGGATTCTCCGAGATCCTCTACGCCTACACCTCAGGCGCCAACAACAACGGCTCCGCGTTCGCGGGACTCGGCGCCGACACCCAGTGGTTCAACACCACGATCGGCCTCGCGATGCTGCTCGGACGGTTCCTGCCGATGGTGTTCGTCCTCGCGCTCGCCGGCTCCCTGGCCGGACAGCGGCCCGTCCCGGCCACCGAGGGCACCCTGCACACCGCGAAACCGCTGTTCGCCGGCCTGCTCGTCGGCACGGTGGTCGTCATCACCGGGCTCACCTACTTCCCGGCCCTCGCCCTCGGGCCGCTCGCGGAGGGACTCGCCTGATGCGTACCGACACCGAAAAGCCCGAGCACCACGAGGAATCCATGTCCACCGTCACTCCCACCCGGGCACCACACCCGGACGCGCCCACCGGACACCAGCCCGCACCGGGCCGGGTCGGAGCGGGCCTCTTCGACCCGAAGCTGCTGCTCACCTCACTGCCCGGCGCCTTCCGCAAACTCGACCCGCGCGTGATGGTGAAGACACCCGTCATGTTCGTCGTGCTCGTCGGCTCCGTCCTGACCACGGCCTTCGCGTGCACCGATCCGACGGACGGGTTCGGCTGGGCCATCAGCGCCTGGCTGTGGCTGACCGTCGTCTTCGCGAACCTCGCGGAGGCCGTCGCCGAAGGCCGCGGCAAGGCGCAGGCCGACACCCTGCGACGGGCCAGGACGGACACCGTGGCCCGCCGCCTGGACGGCACCGAGGAGGTCCGTGTCGCCGGGACGGAACTGCGCATCGGCGACCGGGTCGTCTGCGAGGCGGGCGACGTCGTGCCCGGCGACGGCGACGTCGTCGAGGGCGTCGCCAGCGTCGACGAGTCCGCGATCACCGGCGAGTCGGCCCCCGTCATCCGCGAGTCCGGCGGGGACCGTTCCGCCGTCACCGGCGGCACGAAGGTGCTCTCCGACCGCATCGTCGTGCGGATCACGACCAGGCCCGGCGAGACGTTCATCGACCGGATGATCAACCTGGTCGAGGGCGCCGCACGGCAGAAGACGCCCAACGA
>NZ_WWIA01000705.1 GCF_009870065.1 Streptomyces sp. SID5785
GCGGCCCCCGCGACGCCCCCGGTCCCCTCCCAGCCGCTGCCCCCGGCCGTGGCCCCCACCGCCGCCGGCCTGCCCGTGCCGCCTCCGCCCGCCCCGTACGTGCAGCACCCCGCCCCGCCGGAGCCCGCCGCCACCGGTGGTGTGCCCGCGGTGCGGCCCTCGGCCGAGCTCGCGTTCCCCGCACCGGAGTCCGTGCTGACGGTCGATCCGCGGCTCGCGCAGGGCGTCGGCCGGCAGCAGCGCGGCGACTCGGTCGCGCGGCGCACCCGCCAGTCGATCCGGCGGCTCGGCTCGTCGACCGCGGAGGAGGGGGCACGCCTGCTGCGGGATCTGCAGCAGCCGACCGGCATCGGCCGCCTCGTGGCCGTGACGTCGATCCGCGGCGGCGTCGGCAAGACGACCACGGCCGCGCTGGTGGCCCGTTCGCTCCAGATGCACCGGCAGGACCCCGTGCTCGCGCTGGAGGCGGACGCCGCGCTCGGCACGCTCGCGGTGCGGCTGGGCGCCGAGTCGGTGCGCTGGTCGTGCGTCGAACTGGCCCGCATCCTGACCCCGCGGATGGACCTGCTCGACATCACCGGCTACCTGGTGCCGCTGCCGGACGGCGGCTGGCTGCTGCCGGCGAGCCGGGGCCGGGTCGGCCCGCCCCTGGACATCGCCACGTACCGCACCGTCACCCTGGCGCTGCGCCGCCACTTCGCGGTGACGGTCGCGGACTGCGAGACGCTGCCCGGTGAGGTGGCGCGGACGGCGATGGACACCGCGCACGCCCGGATCGTGGTCGCCCCGATGACCGCCGAGGGCGTCGGCGGCACCCGGGTGGTCCTGGACTGGCTGGGCGGGCTGCCGAAGTCCGCGCTGCCGTCCACGGTCGTCGCGCTCACCTCGGGAGCCCCGGACCAGAATCTCGACCTGGCCACGGCCGAGGCCCATCTGCGCGAGGCGGGCGTCGGCGTCGTGCATCTGCCCTACGACCGGCACCTCGCGGCGGGCGGCCCGATCCGCACGGACCTGCTCGCCGAGTCCACCCGCCGCGCCGCCGTACGGCTCGCGGCCGAGGCGGTGCAGCGGGCGGTGTGGGCGCCCTGAAGGGCGCGCCGGGGCACCGGACGCCGCCGCGACGGGGTGTCAGCAGCCGCGCGCGAGCGGCTCGAAGGTGACCTTCGCGTGGTCCGCCGCCTCGTGAACCCTGCTGTAGTCCGCGGGCCGCACCCGGTACCAGACGTCGTCGCGGCTCGTGCGCCCGCCGACGTCGTCGAGCCGCACGCACCAGCGTTCGGGGCGCACGACGCGCGTGTACGTCTCGGTGCCCCTGCGGACCCGGTCGCAGTCGCGGACCGTGCGGGTCGTGTACCAGGTCCGGGTACGGCCCTTGCTGCGCTTGGTGTGCCGCACGCGCTTCGTCGCGGTCCCGCACTTCTTCACGTAGTGCGGGCGGGTGCCCTCGGCGGTCCTGCGGGGCTGGTGCCGGACACCGTCGCGGAGCCCGCTCACCGCGGCCTGCCCGGCGGGCCGCGCGTGTCCGCTGTCGGACGTCCCGCCGGCGTGCGACGTGCCGCCGCCGTCCGTGCCGGAGCCGCCGCCGCAGGCCGCGAGCACGGCCACGAGCATCATCGTGAGTCCGGCAACGGCCGGACGTCGCTTCGCGATCATGACTCCTCTTGGTCCACACGCCGTCAGGAACCGGCAGCGTAGCCGATCATGTGCACGACGAAGGCGGCGGGCCGAGGCCGCCGTGACCTGCGGGTTCCGGTGGACGCTCAGGCCCGGGCCGCGCCGAACTCGCTGAGCGCCTCGGACACCATCGTCTCCAGGCGGGCGTGGTGGGCCCCGCGCCAGTAGACGCGGGCGCACGCGGTACAGCGGGCGAAGACGTCGTAGGTCGCGCGGGTGCCGCCCTGCAACCGGTCGGCGACGTCGTCCTTGCGGGCCTCCGCCAGCGGTCCGTTGCACGCGGTGCAGCGGGTCCAGGGGTGCAGCTCGGGCGTGAACCGTCCGAGGACGTCCCGCAGTTGCTCGTCCGGCTGGTCGCTGTACACGTAGGCGCCCGCCCACAGTCCTCGGCGGCGCAGCAGTCCGCGGTCGCGGCTGAGCAGGACGCGCCGCTCCTCGGCGGAGCGGTTCGCGAGGGCGGGGTCGCCGATGTCGACGGACTCGTAGGCGGCGTCGACGCCGAGCAGCCGCAGCCGTCGGGCCAGGGTCCCGAGATGCACGTCGAGGAGGAAGCACAGCGGGGCGCCCGGCACCCGCTGCGGGCGCTCGACGGGCCGCACCTCGACGCGCTCACCGGCGACCGGGACGTGCGCGACGGGGACCTCCCGGCCGTCGACGCGCAGCGCGCCCGCCTCGGTCAGCGGCACGCCGAGTGACTCGACGACGTGGCCGAGCGTGGACACCCCGTCGGTGACGAGCGGCGCGGGCTCGCCCGAGCGCCACTGCCCGGGCACGAACAGCCCCAGCTCGGGGGCGACTTGTACGAGGATCTCCGGACCGTTCATCGGGCCAGAATGCCACGCCGGGGCGCGCGGCGTGGCCCGGGCGGGTTCGCGGGGCCGTCCGCGGGGGAAGGTCCACCGGGGATCGTGGCGCGCACGACGCGGGAGGACGGGGAGAGATGACGGACCACACGCAGGGGCTGCCGCCGGTGTTCCTGGACGCCGGCACGTCGTCGTTCACGCGGTTCGCCGAGCGGGTGGCACCGCACACGCTGCCGTGGAGCGGGGTGACGGGTCCGGTGCACGGCGCGCCGCACGGCACGACCGTCCTGGCGCTCACCTTCGACGGCGGCGTCCTGATGGCCGGCGACCGCCGCGCCACGGCGGGGAACGTGATCGCGCAGCGCGACCTGGAGAAGGTCGGCCGGGCGGACGACCACACGGCGGTGGCGTTCGCGGGTACGGTCGGCCTCGCCAAGGAGCTGATCCGCCTCTACCGGTTGGAGCTCGCGCACTACGAGAAGCTGGAGCGCCGCGCGCTGAGCCTGCAGGGCAAGGCGCAGCGCCTCGCGACGATGATCCGCGACCATCTCCCCCAGGCCATGCAGGGCCTCGCGGTGATCCCGCTGCTCGCGGGGTACGACGAGCGGCGGGGCACGGGCCGGATCTTCAACTACGACGTGGGCGGCGGCCTGTTCGAGGCGGCGGCCTTCCACGCGGACGGCTCCGGTTCCCCGTACGCGCGCGGTGCGCTCAAGAAGCTGTACCGGCCGGGCCTGTCGGCGGCGGAGGCGACGACGGTGGCCGTGCAGGCGCTGTACGACGCGGCGGACGACGACTCCGCGACGGGCGGGCCCGATCTGGGCCGCCGGATCTATCCGTCGGTGGCCCAGGTGACGGCCGACGGGTACCGGCAGCTGCCGCCGGACGAGGTGCGGGCGGTCGCGGAGGCCGTCGTCGGCGCCCGCGCCGCGGCGCCGGAGGGTCCGAACGCGCCGCTGCTCTGAGCCCCGGCCCGTCCCGTTCCCTCCGGCGCCGTCGGCCGCCGCGATGGCAGGATCGCCCTGGGCCGGAGCAAGGAGGCGGGACGGATGGGGCGTGCCGAGCGGGAGACCGTGGCGGCCGGTCGGCGCCTGGACGGCGCGGCCCGGTCCCTGCTGGCGGACCACGAGCGGGCGGCCGGGGCGGTGCGCGAGGCGCTGGCGCCGATCCTCGACGCGTCGGTGGCGGAGGTCCTCGGCGCCGTCCCGGTGTCCCGGTTGCAGGAGACGGGGGCGCGGCTGCGGACGGGTCCGGTGGAGCAGGCGGGCCTGACGACGGTGCGCCAGGTGCTCGACGCCGGGCCCGCCCGGCTGCAGCAGAT
>NZ_WWIA01000706.1 GCF_009870065.1 Streptomyces sp. SID5785
GCGGCCGGCGGGGCCGCCTGGGCGCCGACCCGCGGGTCGACCGGGGCGGTGCGCGGACCCTGCGGGGTCTGCGGAGTCTGCGGAGTCTGCGGAGTCTGCGGGGCGGGCGTGCCCTGCGAGGGCACCGCGCGGATCGTCATCGTGCCGTCGGTGCGCGGCGTCCGGCCCTCACCGGGGCGCACGGCGCGGATCGCGACGGTGCCGTCCGTGCGCTCCGGCGTCACGGGCGGGGTCGCCGGCGGCTCGTCGGCGGGTGCGTCGGTGCCGGGCGCCGCCGGGCCACCGCCCCAGGACACGCGCCGGTCCTGCTCGCCGCCGAAGCCGGACTGGCGTGCGGCGTCGGCCTGCCAGACGGACGACGGCTCCTGCGCGGCGGCCTCCGGCGAGGAGAACTGCGGTGACGCGGAGGTCTCGGGGCCCCTCTCCGTGCGGACCGAGGGCTCCTCGTCGAGGAAGACGGGGCCGGTCTCCTCGGCGGGCGCGGGCTCCGGGGACGCCGGGGCGGGCGCGGGCGCGGCCGAGCCGGGGGCCGGCAGGGGCGTGCCGTCGGACGGGGCGGGGCGGCTCGTGCCGGGGACCCAGGAGGCCCCGTTCCAGTACCGGACATATCCGGGAATGGACGGGTCGGGGTAATAGCCTTCGCGGGGCCTGTCGTCACCGGGGGCCGGGGTTGGGGCGCTCATGTCCGTCGTCCCGTATCTGCTCGGGGGTCTTGTTGTGGCCTCCACATCTATCAGACCGGCCCCCGTGCCCGTGCCGCTCCGCCGGTACCGGCCCCCGTAAGAGAGGCCTGAGGGGCCTTCGCCCGGGTCCCGGGGAAAAACTTCTGAGAACTTTGCGGAAGTCGCGTAATGCCGCGCCCGTACCGCGCTCTCACCTTGCACGGGCCCGCCCGAGGGCCCGCAGCGAGGAAAGGAAGCGCACGACATGTACACCACCGTGGAACGCGAGCTGGAGCTCAGGCTGGTGCTCTCGCCCGAGCGCAGCATCCCCGTCCCGGCCCGCCTCACCTACCGCTCCGACGACCCGTACGCCGTCCACATCTCCTTCCACATCGGCTCCGACCACCCGGTCAACTGGACGTTCGCCCGCGAGCTGCTCGTCGAGGGCGTCTTCCGGCCCTGCGGCCACGGCGACGTGCGGGTGTGGCCGACGAAGGTCGAGGGGCGCAGCGTCGTGCTGATGGCGCTGAGTTCGCCGGACGGCGACGCGCTGCTCGAGGCGCCCGCCGCGCAGGTCTCGGCCTGGCTGGAGCGGACGCTGCGGGTGGTCCCTCCGGGCTCTGAGGCCGAGCGGCTCGGCATCGACGACGGCCTCGCCGAGCTGCTCGCTCCCCTTCCGGCCGACGACCTCTACCTGCGCGACCCGTGGGCGTCGGACGAGTCGTCGTCCGACGAGCGGTGAGCGGCGGGCGACGGGGGCACGCGGAACAGGCGATATCCGGACCCGGCGGCGCCGGGTCCGGACACGGGAGGGATCAGAACAGCTTTCCGGGGTTGAGGAGGCCCAGCGGGTCGAAGGCCGTCTTCACCGCCTGCTGGACCTCGACGCCGACCGGGCCGAGCTCGCGCGCCAGCCACTCCTTCTTGAGGACGCCGACGCCGTGCTCGCCCGTGATCGTGCCGCCGAGCTCCAGACCGAGCGCCATGATCTCGTCGAACGACTCGCGGGCGCGGCGGCCCTCGTCGGCGTCCTGCGCGTCGAAGCAGACGGTGGGGTGCGTGTTGCCGTCGCCGGCGTGGGCGCAGACGCCGATGGTCAGCGCGTACTTCTCGGCGATCCGGTCGACGCCGGCGAGGAGTTCGGCGAGCCGGGAGCGCGGCACGCACACGTCGTCGATCATCGTCGTGCCCTTGACCGCCTCCAGCGCGACCAGGGACAGCCGGCGCGCCTGGAGCAGCAGCTCCGACTCGGCGGCGTCCTCCGCGGGCACGACCTGGGTGGCGCCCGCCGCCTCGCACAGCGCGCCGACGGCGGCCAGGTCCGCGGCCGGGTCCGGGGTGTCGAACGCGGCGAGGAGGAGCGCCTCGGTGGTCTCGGGCAGCCCCATGTGCGCCATGTCGTTGACCGCCTTGACGGTTGTACGGTCCATCAGCTCCAGCAGGGACGGCACGTGGCCGCCCTCCATGATCCGGCAGACGGCGTCGCAGGCGGCGTCCGTCGACGCGAACTCGGCGGCGAGGACCAGCTGTTGCGGCGGCTGCGGCTTGAGCGCGAGCGTCGCCCGGACCACGATGCCGAGGCTGCCCTCTGAGCCGACGAACAGGCGCGTCAGGTCGTAGCCCGCGACGCCCTTGGCCGTGCGCCGGCCGGTGGACAGCAGGCGCCCGTCGGCGAGGACGACGTCGAGGCCGAGCACGTACTCGGCCGTCACCCCGTACTTCACACAGCACAGGCCGCCGGATGCGGTGCCGATGTTCCCGCCGATGGTGCACGTCTCCCAGCTGGAGGGGTCCGGCGGGTAGTACAGGCCGTGTTCGCCCACCGCGCGGGAGAGCGTGGCGTTGACGACGCCCGGCTCGACGACCGCGATCCGGTCGACCGGGCTGATCTCCAGGATGCGGTCCATCTTGATCAGCGAGAGCACGATGCAGCCGTCGGAGGCGTTGGCCGCGCCCGACAGGCCCGTGCGGGCACCCTGCGGGACGACCGGCACGCGCAGTGCGGTGGCGGTGCGCATGACGTGCTGGACCTGCTCGACCGTGCGCGGCAGCACGACGACGGCCGGGGCGCCCGCGTCGCAGAAGCTCGCCATGTCGTGGGCGTAGGAGGCGGTGATGTCGGGGTCGGTGACGACGGCCTCTGCGGGCAGCCCGTCCCGGAGCAGTTCGACGAGGGTGCGGCTCATGATCACAGACTGGCACCCGGGGCCATCGGTGTGAACCCGTCCGTGGCCTCCTTCCTGTGCTCTTCGTATTGACGCAAGGTGTGCGCCATGGCCCACACCGAGACCGCCGAGTCAGCCGGGACCGCCGATCCCGCCGAGCGCGCCGCGACCGCCGGGCCCGGCGCGTGGAACCATCCGCGGCGGCGCCGGCCGCTCCCGGCACGGCGGACACTGACCGTCGCGGCCGCCGTGGTCGCGGGGTGCGCGCTGCTCGGCGGGGCGCTGGTCCTGCTGCCCGACGACGAGCCGCCCGGCACCGGGGCGCTGCCCGACCTCTCCGCGCTGATCCGCGAGCGCGAGGCCGGGGTGCGGGCCCGCCCGCGCGACCACGCGGCGCTCGCCGAGCTCGGCGCCGCGTACGTCGAGCGCGCCGAGCG
>NZ_WWIA01000707.1 GCF_009870065.1 Streptomyces sp. SID5785
TGCTGGAGTCGACGGACGGTCCGGCCGTGACGGTGCACGACACGGGCGGGGTCCGGATCCGCGGCCTGGTGCTGCGCGGCGCGGCCGCGGCCCGCGCGCACGACCCCGGGCTCCATCTCTACAACGACCGCGCGGACGGGGCACGGCCGTCCGGCGTCCACGTCACGGACGTCGACGTGGCGGGCTTCCGCATCGGGCTGGCCGTCGGCGCCTCGTCCCACGGCATCGGCTTCCGCGGGGTGTCCGTCGACCGGACCCGGCTGCACGGCAACAAGGACGCCGGGTTCCTGTCCTACGGCCCCGAGGTCGATCCGGCGCGGCCCGCGTACGCCCACCGGGACCTCACGCTCACCGAGGTGACGGCCTACGACAACCCGGGCGACCCCGGCGTCCACGACCGGCACACCGGTGACGGCATCGTGATCGGCTCGGTGCGCGGCGCGGCCCTGCGGCATGTCGAGGCCCACGACAACGGCGCCCGCGCCGCCCACGACGCGTCCGAGGGGCCGGTCGGCGTGTGGGCGTACGACGCGGCACGCGTCGTGGTCGAGCACAGCGCGGCCTACCGCAATCACACCGGATCGCACGTCGACGGCGCCGGGTTCGGTCTCGACTCGAACGTGACGGACTCGGCCCTGCGCCGGAACATCTCCTTCGGCAACGACGGCCCCGGCTTCTACGTCTACCAGCGCCGGGCCGACGGCGGGCACGCCCGCAACACGATCAGCGACAACATCAGCGCCGACGACGGTCGTGAACTGCCGCGCCACGGTGCGCTCGCCGTGTACGGCGACGACATCCGGGACCTGGCGATCGTCCGCAACACCGTGATCCTGTCCCGGGCACCGGCCGGTGCCGGGCCCGCCCTGCGCCTCCAGGCGGGCGAGCGGGACGTCGTCGTCCGCGACAACCTCCTCGTCACGGCGGACGTGCCGCTCGTCGTCGCCGACGCGGGCCTGGAGCCCGCGGACGTCGTGCTCCAGGGCAACGCGTACCGGTCGGTGCGCGGCCCCTGGGAGGTCCGCTGGGGTGCCAGGTCCTACGACGCGCTGGCGTCCTGGCGGGCGGCCGGCGGACAGGAGACCCTCGACGGGCGGTCCACGGGCCACACCCTCGACCCGTGCCTCACGGGCGGTCCGCTGCCCCGGATCCGCTCCGTCGACGACGCCGCGTCGGCGGCCCCGGCCTGCGACGCGCTCACCGGCGCGGGGGTCGCGCTGCCGCTGCCCCCGCACCTCCCGGCGGCCGGCGACGCCGACTGGTCCGGCCGTTCCGCGGCGACCGGCGCACGGGTCGGCGCGCTTCTTCCGCGCTGAGGTGCAGGCCCCCCGGCGCCGTGCCTACGATCGTGGAGGAGCGAGGCCCAGGATCGACGCCTTGTACGCCACCCGGTGTCCCCGACGCAGGGAGGCGTGTGCCCAGTGCTGCGAGCGCATCGGCTGATGGCCTTCTACGCCGCCTTCACGGTGACGGCCACGGTGGTCTATCTCGTCGTCCCCGCCGCGTACACCCCGGTGTGGGCCGCGATCGGCCTCGCGAGCGCGTGCGCCGTCGTCCTGGGGACACGGCTGTACCGTCCCGCCCGCCGCTGGCCGTGGTACGTGCTCGCGGGCGCCCTGCTCACGTTCACCGCGGGCGACACCTACTCCAGCGTCCGCGCCCAGTACTTCGGCGCGGTACTGCCCTTCCCCTCGCTGTCGGACGCCTTCTACCTGCTGACGTACCCGCTGCTCGCGCTCGGTCTGTACGGGCTCGCGCGCTACCGCTGGTCGGGGCGCGACCTGCCGGCGCTGCTCGACGCGCTGATCCTGACGACGGGCCTCACGCTCCCGGTGTGGGTGTTCCTCGTGCAACCCCTCGCGCGGGCCGCCGACATGACGTGGCAGCAGCGTGCGATCAGCCTCGCGTACCCGCTCGGGGACGTCCTGGTCCTCGCCCTGCTGACCCGCCTCGTCTCCTCGGGTCCGGGCCCGCGCGGCAACCGCTCCGTGCAACTGCTCCTGCTCGGCACCCTGGCGCTGCTCGGCATCGACATCGCGTACGGCATCCTGCGGCTGAACGGCGGCTGGACGGCCGGCACCCGCCTCGACACCGTCTGGATCGTCTTCCACCTGGCGTGGGGACTCGCGGCGCTGCACCCGTCGATGGCGGAGCTGACCGCGCGGCGGGCCCGCACGCCGTCCCTGCTGCCCGCGCGGCCCCGGCTGGTCATGCTGGGGCTCGCGACCCTGGCGGGCCCGGCGGTCCTGCTCCAGGAGGCGCTGTCCGGCACCGCGCACGACGGCACCGCGATCGCCGTGTCCAGTGCGCTGATGTTCCTGCTGGTGCTGTTGCGGCTCGCCGGAACGGTCGTCGCGCACCGCAGGACGGTCGAGCGCGAGGGAGCCCTGCGCACCGCCGCCACGGCGCTGGTCGCGGCCGTGACCCCGCAGGACATCGAGGCGGCCTGCGCGCGGGCCGTCAGCACCCTGTTCGGCCCGGACGTGCCGCACGCGACGGCGCTGCTGCCCGCGGTGCGCGACCCGGACGGGCCGCCGGTGCCCGGGGCGCCGCGGTTCGTCCCGACGGAGGGACTCGCCCCCGCGGCGGCGGCCCGGCTGCGCGGGACGCGGACGGCGCT
>NZ_WWIA01000708.1 GCF_009870065.1 Streptomyces sp. SID5785
TAGTTGTGTCGCGGCAGCGGCCACGTCACGCCTCGCTGAGTTCGATCCCGCGCGTCTCGGGCAGGCCGAACAGGCACACGAAGGCGAGCGCGTATCCCGCGGCGGCGAAGACGAGCGCGCCGCCGACGCCCCAGCTCTGGGACAGGTAGCCGACGAGCGTGGGGAACACGGCGCCGATGCCGCGGCCGACGTTGTAGGTGAAGCCCTGTCCGGTGGCCCGGACCCGGGTCGGGTACAGCTCGGCGAGGAAGGAGCCGAAGCTGGAGAAGATCGCCGACATGCAGAAGCCGAGCGGGAAACCGAGGAGCAGCGTGATCTCCTCCCAGCCCGCGGGCACCTGCGCGTATCCGACCACGCACAGCGCGGACAGCACGGCGAAGGTCTGGATGGTGCGCCGGCGGCCGAGGCGGTCGGCGAGATGCGCTCCCGTCACGTACCCGGCGAAGGCGCCGACGATCTGCACGATGAGGAAGCCGCCGACGCCGGTGACCGACAGTCCGCGTTCGTCGTGCAGGTACTTGGGGATCCAGGTGGCCAGCGTGTAGTAGCCGCCCTGGACGCCTGTCGACATCAGGGCGGCGAGGACGGTGGTGCGCAGCAGCCGGCCCCGGAAGACGTGCAGGAGTCCCCCGAGCGCGGACGGCCCTCCTCCCGCGGCGCGTTGCCGCTCGGCGACGGGCGCGTCGTGCACGCTGCGGCGCACGTAGAGCACGAGGAGGGCGGGCAGCGCGCCGGTGAAGAAGAGGACGCGCCAGGCGAGGTCGTCCCCGGCCAGGTTGTAGACGACGGTGTACACGAGCACGGCGAGTGCCCAGCCGACGGCCCAGGCGGACTGGATCCAGCCGAGGGTGCGGCCGCGGTGCTCGCGGGAGGCGTACTCGGCGACGAGGACCGCGCCCACCGCCCACTCGCCACCGAAGCCGAGGCCCTGGAGCGCACGGAACACCAGCAGCGTCTCGAAGTTCGGGGCGAAGCCGCAGGCGACGGTGAAGACGGCGTAGACGCCGACGGTCCACACCAGGGCGCGCACGCGGCCGATGCGGTCGGCGAAGGCTCCGGCCAGCGCGCCGCCGAGCGCGGAGACGACGAGCGTGACGGTGGTGAGCAGGCCGGTCCGGCCGTTGTCGAGGCTGAAGTAGGCGCCGATGGCCGCCATGCTGAGCGGCAGGACGTAGAAGTCGTAGGAGTCGAGGCCGTAGCCGCCGTACGCCCCGTAGAAGGCGCGCCGGCCGTCCGGACCGAGGGCCCTGAACCAGGCGAACCGGCCTGCGGGCACGCTCCGTTCGGCGTCGGGTGCGGGCTGTGCCGGCACGGGGGCGGCTTTGTCGAGCGGGGAGGAACTCATGGCCGTACACCTCTCGGACGAAAGGTCGGTTGACGGGACGGGGCCGCGAGCTGATGAATCGTCACCGTAGAGGATTGTGGAACGATCCGACAAGACTCCGCGTTCTTGATCCTTGAGCCCTCCGCGGGCCCGCGCGGGGTTCGGGGCGCGCGGTGTCGGCGGCACTCGTTAGGCTGCGGGTCCGGGACAACCACCGAGACGGTGACGGGGACATGAGCGAGTACACGGGGGAGGCGGGCGACGGGAGGCTGGTCGCCGGCCGGTATCGCGTCGTCGGGCGGCTCGGCCGCGGCGGCATGGGCACGGTGTGGCGTGCCGTCGACGAGACGCTGCGGCGCGAGGTCGCCGTCAAGGAGCTGCGGTCGTTCAGCGACGCGGACGCGCGGGACCTGGCCGAGCAGCGGCTGCGCATGGAGCGGGAGGCGCGGGCCGCGGCCCGGGTCCGGCATCCCGGTGTGGTCGCCGTGCACGACGTGACGGAGCACGAAGGCCGCCCGGTCATCGTGATGGAGCTGGTCGACGGACCGTCGCTGGACGACCTGCTCCGGGAGCGCGGCGCACTCGGCCCGGCCGAGGCGGCGCGGATCGGCGCCCAGGTCATGGACGCGCTCGCGGCGGCGCACGCGGCCGGCGTGCTGCACCGCGACGTGAAGCCGGGGAACATCCTGCTGGAGCGCTCGGGCCGGGTCGTCCTCACCGACTTCGGCATCGCCGCGATGGACGAGCCGGACGACGGCGCGTCGACGCGGCTCACCCGCAGCGGCGAGGTGATCGGCTCCCTCGACTACCTGGCCCCCGAGCGCGCCCGGGGCGGCGAGCCCGGTCCCGCGGCGGACGTGTGGGCGCTGGGCGCCACGCTGTACGCCGCCGTGGAGGGCGTCTCGCCGTTCCGGCGCACGTCGACGTGGTCGACGATCACGGCGATCGTGGCGGACCCGCTGCCGCCGCCGCAGCGGGCCGGGGCCCTCGCGCCCGCACTCGGTGAACTCCTGGAGAAGGACCCGGCGTTGCGGGCCGACGCCGTGCGCGCGGCACAGCTCCTGCACGCGGTGGCGGAGGGGCGGACGCCGCCACCCGGATCGCCGGACACGGTGCGGCTCAGGCCGGGTGCGGCACCTTCCGCGCCCGGGCAGTTCGGCCCGCCACCGGCACCGGCCGCTCCCCCGGCGCCGTCACCCGCCACGGGGCCGGTGGCGCACCAGGTCGCGCCGGAGGCCGAGACCGAGCGGCGGCCGGCCCGCAAGCGCCGCAGGAC
>NZ_WWIA01000709.1 GCF_009870065.1 Streptomyces sp. SID5785
CCGTGTCGGGGTCCGGGCCTCCGGTGACGTAGCCGACGAGGTGGTCGCCGACCACTGCGGCGCACGCGGCGTCCACCCTGGTGCAGCCGGTGAGGGCGGCCTCGATCTCGCCGAGCTCGATGCGCTGACCGCGCAGTTTGACCTGGTGGTCGGTGCGGCCGAGGTACTCCACCTCGCCCTGGTCGGTCCAGCGGGCCAGGTCGCCGGTGCGGTACATCCGGCTGCCGGGAGCGCCGAACGGATCGGGGACGAAGCGCTCGGCGGTCAGCTCCTCGCGGCGGAGGTAGCCGTCGGCCAACTGCCGTCCGGCGAGGAAGAGTTCGCCGGTGACACCCGGCGGGCAGGGCCGGCCGGCCGCGTCGAGCACGTACAGACGGGTGTTCCACACGGGCCTGCCGATGGGCACCGGTCCGGTGCCCCGCGGGTCACAGGCGTGGTAGGTGACGTCGACGGCCGCCTCGGTGGGTCCGTACAGGTTGTGGAGTTCGACGCCCGGGAGCTCGGCGGCGAAGGCGGTCGCGGTCTCGCGCGGGAGCGCCTCGCCGCTGCAGAAGACGCGGCGCAGCGCGTCGGCGCATCCGGCGGTGCCGGTCCCGGTGAGGAACGCCTGGAGCATGGACGGCACGAAGTGGCAGGTGGTGATGGACTGTTCGGTGATGAGCCGGGCCAGGTACGCGGGGTCCTTGTGGCCGCCGGGGTCGGCGACGACGAGGGTGGCGCCCTGGCGCAGCGGCCAGAAGAACTCCCAGACGGACACGTCGAACGAGGACGGGGTCTTCTGCAGCACGCGGTCGCCGGCGCCGATCGGGTACGTGTCCTGCATCCAGCGGAGCCGGTTGTCGATGGCCGAGTGCGGGACGACGACGCCCTTGGGCCGCCCGGTCGAGCCCGAGGTGTAGATGACGTAGGCGGGATGGGCGGGGGTGAGGGCGCGCGGCGGGTTCACGGCCGCGTACGCCGAGAGGTCGAGTCCGCCGAGGACCACGAGCGGGGTGCCGCCCTCCGTGGGGAGCCGGTCCGCGCGGTCGGTGACGGCGCACACCGGTTCCGCGTCGCGCAGCATGGAGTCGAGGCGCTGGGCGGGGTACTCCGGGTCGAGCGGGAGGTAGGCGGCGCCCGACTTGAGGACGGCCAGCAGGGTCACCACGAGGTCGACCGAGCGGGGCACGGACACGGCGACGAGGGCGCCGGGGCCCGCGCCGCACCGCTGGAGGTGGTGGGCGAGCCGGTTGGCGCGGGCGTCGAGTTCGGCGTACGTGAGTCGGGTGTCCCCGTGTACGAGGGCCTCGGCGTCGGGGCTGCGGACGGCCTGGGCCTCGATCGGGCCGATCAGCGTGGTCGGCGGAAGGGCCCGTTCGGTGCGGTTGAACTCGTCGAGCACGAGGGCCAGTTCGGCCGGGGTGGCGATCGGGTGGGTGCCGAGGGGCAGGTGCGGGTCGCTGTCGGCGAGCCGGTCGAGGAGGCGGAGCAGGCGGGTCTGATGGGCGGCGACCGTGTCCCCGTCGTAGAGGGCGGGGTTGGCGTCGTGGTCGATGCGCAGGCCCCTGCCGTCGGCGCGGTCGTAGATGTTGACCGTGAGGTCCTCGACGGGGCCCGCGGACAGGTTGTGGGCGGTCGCGGGCACTCCGGCGAACTCGGCGCCGTAGTCGAACGGCATGATGTTGACGAGCGGTCCGACGAGGGCGCGCTGCTCGCCGAGGAGGCCGAGGTCGCGGCGGATGTCCTCGTAGCGGTAGCGCTGGTGGCGGCGCACCTCGCGCACGGCGAGGACCACCTGGCGCACCAGTTCGGCGAAGGTGGCGTCCGGGGTGACGGCCAGGCGCAGGGGCAGCACGTTCATGACCATGCCGGGGACGCGCAGCGCGGCCGATCCCGTGCGGCCCATCATGGGCAGGCCGAGGACGACCTCGGTGCGCCCGGTCGCGCGCGCCGTGTACAGGGCCTGGGCGGCGATGAGCACGTCGGGCCAGGTGGCGCGCGTGCGGGCGGCCAGTTCCCGCAGCCGTTCCGTGGTGTCCGGGGACAGCCGTGCGGTGCGGCGCAGGAACGTGCGGGACGGCAGCGCGCCGCGGCCGGCCAGGTGCGAGGGCTCGGGGCGGTCACCGAGTGCGGCGGCCCAGTGCGACCGGTCGGCCTCGTACGCGTCGGACGCGCGGTACTCGGCGTCGACGGCGAGGAGGTCGGCGAGCGTCGCGAAGGTGCGTGGCGGGGGCTCGTCGCCCCGGACGAACGCCGTGTACAGCTCGGCCGTGCGCCGCACCAGGAGCGCGTGGCCGAAGCCGTCGGTGACCAGGTGGTGAATGCGCTGGTACCAGAGCCAGCGGCGCGGGCCGACGCGGAACAGGGCGTGCCGGAACAACGGTCCTGCGGCCAGGTCGCAGGGCTCGGCGAGGTCCGCGCGCATGCGGGCGAGCGCTTCCTCCTCGCTCAGGTCGTCGTGCACGGTGAGGGGCAGGCCGACGCGGGCGCAGACGCGCTGGCGGGGTCCGTCGGGGGTCTCCTCGATCCGGACCCGCAGGGCGTCGGACTCGGCGACGACCTGCCGCAGGGCACGGGCGAAGAGCTCCGGGTCGATCTCTCCGTCGAGCTCCAGGTACTCGGCGGTGTTCTGTGCGGCGCTGAGCGGGTCGAGCGCCTGGGCGAACCACATGCCGGACTGTGCGGCGGTGAGCGGCAGCACCAGGTCGCGGGTGGCGGCTTCCTCGTGGACGGGGGCGGTCATGAGGGGCGCACCCCCAGGAGGGCGGCCCAGGCGTCGAGCGCGGGGCGCTCCGCGAGGTCCACGAAGGAGGTCTCGACGCCGTGCGTACGGCGCCAGCCCTCGAGCAGGGTCATGATGCGGACGGAGTCCAGGCCCAGGTCGGCGAGGTTCTCGTCGGCGGGGATGTCGTCCGGAGCCTCGCCGAGGCAGTCGGCGACGTCGGCGCGGAGCTGTTCCAGGGTGAGGGTCATGCGGCCGTGACCTCCGCGACGAGCCGGTCGGTGGTCGTGACGGCGGCGCACCGGCCGGCGGCCCAGCGCAGGGCCATGGCGTGGTCGTCGCTGCTGAAGTCGGCGACGGCGTCGGCGACGACGAACGCCTGGATGTCGCGCGACCACGCGTCGGCGGCGCTCATGAGCACGCCGATGTGGGCGTACACGCCGACGACGACGAGCTGGTCGCGGCCGGACTCGCGGATCAGGGACTCCAGTGCGGTGCGGGCGAACGCGCTGTACTTCCACTTGGTGAGCAGGGTGTCGCCGTCGGCGGGGGCGACGGCCGGCGGGACGGCGAGCGCCTCGGGGTCGTCGGCGACGCCGGGCCCCCAGAAGTCGCGTTGCAGTCCGCGCTCCTCGGGGGTCTGGCCGCCGCGCTGGGCGGAGTAGACGACGGGCACGCCGTGGGCGCGGCAGGCGCGCAGGATGCGGGCGGTGTTGCCGAGCAGGCCGGTCAGGGGCTGTTCGTCCTGCGGGAAGGCGGCGAGGAAGTGCTGCTGCAGGTCGTGGACGAGCAGTACGGCGCGGGCCGGGTCCACGGTCCAGTCGACGCGGTTCGCGGGCAGTTCGCCGGGCGTGGGCAACGGGTACGCGGTGACGGCGGGGATCGCCATGGGGTTCGGGGCCTTTCGGGACTCGGAAGGGGACGGGTCAGTGCTGCTCGGCCGCGGAGCGCTGCTGCTTCTTGCTGACCTTGCCGATGCCGGTCTGCGGGAACGCGTCGACGAACTCGACGAGGTCCGGGACCTTGTAGGCGGCGACGCCGGCCTCGCGCACGAACCGCTTGACGGCCACGGAGCGCAGGGCGGGCGCGCCCGCGCGCAGGATCACGTACGCGAGGGAGCGTTCGCCGAGGTAGGGGTCGGGGACGGCGACCACGGAGACGTCGTGGACGGCGGGGTGGCCGAGGATGATGTTCTCCACCTCCTCCGGCGCGATCTTCTCGCCGCCGCGGTTGATCTGGTCCTTGGCGCGGCCCTCGACCACGAGGTGCCCGCCGGGGGTGCGGCGCACGATGTCGCCGGTGCGGTAGAAGCCGTCCTCGGTGAAGGAGCGGGCGTTGTGCTCGGGCGCCCGCCAGTAGCCCCGGATCGTGTACGGGCCGCGGGTGAGCAGATGCCCGAACGCGCCCTCGGGGACCTCCTCG
>NZ_WWIA01000710.1 GCF_009870065.1 Streptomyces sp. SID5785
TTCCGCGCTGGTCATCGGCGCCTTCTTCACCGTGTGGACCATCCAGCGCAGCGGAGACGTCGCCGTGCTCAAGGCACTGGGCGCCTCCACGGCCCGCCTCCTCAAGGACGCGCTCGGCCAGGCCGTCGTCCTCCTCGTCGGCGGCACCCTGCTCGGCACCGGGATCGCCGCAGCTCTCGGAGCGCTCGTCTCCGGCAGCGCGGTGCCCTTCCTCCTGACGCCCGCCACGGTCCTGTTCCCGGCCGCGGTGATGATCCTCCTCGGCGCCCTCGGGGCCGGCCTGTCCATCCGCCGCATCACCTCCGTAGACCCGCTGACCGCCCTGGGGAGCGCCCGATGAGCCTCAACCTGACCGACATCACCCTCACCTACCCCGACGGCGACACCCGCCTGACCGCCCTCGACCACGTCTCCCTGGACGTGCCCAAGGGCAGCCTCGCCGCCGTGATCGGCCCCTCCGGCAGCGGAAAGTCCAGCCTGCTGGCCGTCGCCGCGACGCTCATCACCCCCGACACTGGCACCGTGACCATCGACGGGACTGCGACCACCGGGCTCGGCCGGGGTGAACTCACCGACCTGCGCCGCCACAAGATCGGCATCGTGTTCCAGCAGCCCAATCTGCTGCCCTCCCTCACCGCCGCTGAGCAGCTCCAGGTCATGGCCCAGCTCGACGGCCGTTCACCCGCCAAGGCCCGGACGCGCGCCCTCGAGCTGCTGGACTCCGTCGGCCTGGCCGACCAGGCCGCCCGACGCCCTCACCAGCTGTCCGGCGGGCAGCGGCAGCGCGTCAACATCGCACGCGCCCTGATGAACAACCCCACCGTCCTGCTCGTCGACGAACCCACCAGCGCCCTCGATCACGAACGCGGCGCCGCGGTCATCGACCTCATCACCCGGCTCACGCACCAGCAGGCCACGGCGACGGTCCTCGTCACGCACGACCGTGCCCATCTCACCGCCGTCGACCAGACCGCCGAGGTCCACGACGGCCGCCTGCGCCACGCCGTCCAGCACTGAACAGCCCCACGGCCGCCTACGGGTTCGTGGGGGCCGGTGCGCTGCTGCCGGTGTAGGAGGGGAGGTCGGCCACCAGCTTGGTGAGGGCCGGATCGCCCGCGTAGCGCCGCGCGTGCAGGTCGGCGATCTTCCCGGCGATGTCGGGGTCGTCGCTGTCGGTGGTGTCGTACGAGACGAAGGACTCCACCAGGGGCAGCCCGATCCGGTCGGTGTGGGCGTGCGAGGGCGCCGCCAGGTACTCCCTGTACCCGTCGAGGTCCTCGAGGACGAAGACCGCGCTGTACTCGAACGCGCCGCCGATGTCCCGCCCGACGACGTACCGCACGACCGCGGGGATGGCCTCGCCCTGATGACGCAGGGCGGCAAGGGCCTCCTCGCGCTGCTCGGGGGTGGCGGAGGCCCTGAAGGTGAGGCGGTTGTGGTGATAGATCACGTCTTCTCCTCGATGGTCTGCGGGTGTCCTGCGGAGGGTGCGGCGGGAGACGACCAGTAGCCGAGCAGCGCTGTCACCGCCTGACGCGTCAGGCGCAGCGCGCGGTCGAAGCCGATGTCCTCGATCGATCCGATGGACGCGAGGCCGAGCAGCGTGCCCCACAGGAGGTCGCAGGCGTCCTCGACACTGCCGGGATCGGCTGACGTCTCCTCGGCCCAGGCGCTGATCAACTCCCTGGTGAAGGCGATCACTTCGGCGGCTGCGGCGCGGCGGGCGGTGGCATCGACGTCCGCGCCCGGCGCGCCGGACATGAGCTGGTGCAGGCCCGGTCGGGTCCGGGCGAACTCCACGTAGGCGGCCGACGCCAGGTACGGGCCCTGGGCCACCGGCCCACCGGCCGCCGCGTGCCGCATCCGCTCGGCCAGTTCGCCGTTGCCCTGTTCCAGCAGCGTGCGCAGGACGGAATCCTTGCTGGGGAAGTGCTGGTAGATCACCGGCGCGCTGTAGTCGATCTCGGCAGCGATCCGCCGGATCGTCACGGCCCGCCAGCCTTCGGCCTCCCCCATCCGGTGGGCGGTCTCCAGGATCTCGGCGCGAGTGCGCCGCCGTACGTCTTCTCGTCTCCCCACGGCGCGTTCCTTACGTCGTTAGTAAATCTAACACCGTTAGCTTCTGGCATGTCCGAGGGCCTGTCAATCCGGTCGCGCATCTTTTGCCGCGGAGGCCCATCCGAATCCGCGTCCACGGCGAAGTACCTGTGAGAGGACGCGGCGCAGAGCGGCGGCCGCTGCACGCACGTGCCGCCGCCGCGCAGACCGAAGGAGGAGTCGCATGATCACCGCGAAGGGTGTCAGGGACGTCGTGGTCGTCGGGGCGGGTCTCGCGGGGCTTGCCTGCGCGAGCGATCTGGCCGAGGCCGGACTCGACGTGTGCGTTCTCGAGGCCGGGGACGAGGTCGGCGGCAGGATGAGGACCGACCGGATCGACGGCTTCGTCGTGGACCGGGGATTCCAGGTGTGCAACACGTCGTACCCCCAGGTCCGCCGGCGCCTCGACCTGAAGGGCCTGAGGCTGCGGCCCTTCACTCCCGGCGTGCTGGTGCACAGCCCCTCCGGCCCGGTCCGGTTCGCCGACCCGACGCGTGCACCGCGCACGCTCCCCGGTCTCCTGCGAAGCGAGTCCGTCGGCCTGCGGGATCTTGCCGCCCTGAGCGCTCTGTCCGCCCGGGACCTGCTGCTGCCCGCGCGGACGATCACACGACGCTCCCCCCGCGGCGACACCACCGTACGTACGGCCCTCGCGCACGCCGGCCTCTCGGAAGAATGCGTGGAGACTCTCTTCCGCCCCTTCCTGTCAGGCGTCTTCCTGGAGGACGGACTGGAGACGTCCGCACGGGTGTTCCACCTTGTGTGGCGTTCCATGCTGCGCGGCACGCTGTGCCTTCCCACGCACGGAGTCGGCCGCGTACCCAGGACGCTCGCCGCGACCCTGCCGGACAGGTCCGTGCGACGTGACACCCCGGTCGCCGGACTCTCCGACAACGGGGTGCTCACGACATCGGGTGCGGAGATCCCCGCCCGTGCGGTCGTCGTCGCCACCGGCCCCGGGGCGGTCCGCGGGCTCCTCCCCGAAGTGCCCGTCCCTGCTTACCGCGTCGTCACCACGTACCACCACGTCGCTCCCCGTTCGCCGCTCGGCGAGCCGGTCCTGCTGGTCGACACCGCGCGCCGCTTCCTGAACACGTGTGTCCTCACCGACGTGGTCCCCGAGTACGCCCCTGCGGGGCACGCGCTCGTGGCGACATCCGTGCTCGGCACCGACCGACGAGACCGCGAGAAGCAGGTGCGGCAGGCACTCGCCGACGTGTACCGGACGGACGTGACGGCCTGGGACCTGCTGGCCGTCCGTACGGTCACCGACGCGCTCCCCTCCATGCCCCCGGGACACACCCTGTCCCGCACCTCGCGAGTGGGCCCGGGGCGATACGTGTGCGGGGACCACCGGGCGACCGGATCCGTCCAGGGCGCCCTGGCCTCCGGTGCTCGCGCGGCTCGCGAGGTGGTGGTGGACCTTGCCGCCCGGGCGTGATGAACCCGCGCGGACGTGCAACCGTACGCCCGCGTGATCAGAAGTAGGGAGTGAAGGGGAGCGGCCGTGCTCCCTGAGGACCTGAAGGCCTGAAGGCCTGAAGGCGTGAGGAGCAACACCGGAAGAGGGTGATCATCATGAGACTGAGTGACGAGTTTCCCGTGGATCATCGGCTGGCCCAGGTGTATCGCTACGGGGCCGGGCTGTGCGGAGTCATTCTGCTGGTGTTCGGCTGCCTCGGCTTCGCCGACGCGCTCAGCCCGTTCGGAACCGACGGCGACACGATCGCCGGGATGTCGACCAACGGGGCACTGAGTGTGCTGTCGGTGGTCGTGGCGGTCATCCTGATCGCCGGTGCCGTGATCGGGGGGAACGTCGCGTCGACGGTCAACATGGTGGTGGGAGGCCTGTTCGTGATCAGCGGCTTCTACCACGTCTTCGTGCTCGACCGTCCCGGGAACTTCCTCGACTTCGGGATGACCAACGTGGTCTTCAGCTTCCTCATGGGGCTGCTCATCGCCTGTTTCGGCATGTACGGCAGGGTGACGAGCCGGCTGCCGCACGACAACCCGTACTGGCGGCGCCGTCACCCCCGCGAGGCGGCCGCCGCCGCAGCACGCGCGTCGCGTCGTCCGGCCGTCGACGGGAACGCCCTCGTATCCGGTGCGTCGGGCCCGCTGTCACGTCCTCAGCCGAAGTGACCCGCATGCCGGGGGACTTCGCCGCCCCGGAGGACTCCGCCGTGCTGCATCCGAACACCCGGGTACGCCCGAAGGTGACCCAGCCGGGGTTCACGCCGCGTCGGACTCCTCGAGGCGCAGCCGCAGTCGGCTGAGTCCACGGCGGGAGTGGCTCTTCACGGTTCCGAGGGGCCACCCCGTGACATCTGCGATCTGGGTGTGTGTCAGATCGCCGTAGAAGGCGAGCTCGAGAACCCGGCGCTGCGGGGCGGGCAGCCGGGCCAGCTCATGATGGATGACGACACGGTCGATGACGCGGCGCGACATGGTGTCGGTGGGCGGCGCCGCGACGCTCAGGACCGCCTCCGCCGCGGCGGCGAGGGCGGTGCGGCGGGTACGCGCGGTGAGCGCGTCGGCGATCTTGCGGCGGGTGATGCCGACGATCCAGCCGGCCAGGGCGCCGCGCTCGGGTCGATACCCGCTCCGCCCGCGCCAGACGGCGAGGAAGACCTGCTGGGTGACATCCTCCGCTTCACGCACGTCGCCCAGCGAGCGGTACGCGAGGGTGTGTACCAGAGTGCTCCAGCGCTGATAGGCGGCTTGCAGGGAGCCTTCTTCCCCGTCCTGAAGACCGCGGGCCAGCTGATCGTCCGCGAAGGATTCCTCCACCGGGGCCTGGAGGCTCTGGAGGCGCTCTCCGTGGGTGAGGGGTGTGCTGTGGGCGCTCATGATCCTGTGGCCCTTCCTTCGTCGTGCCGATCAGGACCTCTTCACCGTGGATGACCACGTCCCGGGAATCCACGTGCATCGAATGTGCGTCGATTTGACCGACCGGCGGCCGGGGATCGGCGACCGCGGACTGAGGATCGAGGATTGGCGATGCCATGGCTCACGTGCCGGGGAACTGTGCAGGCGGAGCAGGCGGCACTCCCGCACGATGTCCATATGCGTCGATTCTGCCGCGATAGGCTGGCACCATGAGTGGATCCGCAGCCCGGGAGCCTGTGCCGAAGGCCGTCGGCCCGGTGCCGAGCGGGACGGACGACGCGGGCATCACCTCCGGGGACCTCGCGCGGCAGCTCGGGATCTCGCCCAGCACGCTGCGCTCCTGGGACCAGCGCTACCGGCTCGGTCCCGCCAGGCGTCAGGAGGGCCGTCACCGGCGATGGACGCCGCAGGACGTCGCCATGGTGCGTGAAATGTGCCGCCTCACGTCGGAGGGTGTTCCGCCGGCGGAGGCCGCGCGGATCGCCAGGAGGCGGGAGAGCGCCCCGGATGCGGCTGGGGTCCGTGCGGCGGCACCGGCGGCCGCGCAGCCCGACACGACCGCCTCCGAGGAGTCCGGGCTTCCACACGGCGCCGCGCGCCGCGAGTGCCGGGGCCTCGCCCGTGCGGCGGTCCGTCTCGACTCCGATGCACTGGATCGGCAACTGGAGGCCTTCGTCCGGCACCACGGCGTCGTGGCGGCGTGGGAGCGGCTGATGATGCCGACCCTGCACGCCGTGGGCCGGAAGTGGGAGACCGCCGGCGACCGCTATGTCGAGGTGGAACACCTGCTCTCCTGGCACGTCTCCACAGCGCTGCGAAGCGCTCCGCTGCTCCACGGGTCGCCGCCCATGCCCGGGCGCGACGGCTCGCCGGTCCTGCTGGCCTGCGTGCCCGGCGAGCAGCACACCCTGCCCCTCGAGGCGCTGCACGCTGCCCTTCGCCGCCTGGGCCACCCCGTGCGGATGCTCGGCGCGGCACTCCCCGCGGAGGCCCTGGTCGCGGCGGTACGGCGTACGGGACCGGATCATGTGGTCCTCTGGTCACAGACACGTTCTCAGGCCAACGTGCCGCTCGCGCTGTATCTCCAGCAGGAGGCGTGGGGTATCAAAGGCGCGCGTCGGCACACCACACTCGTCCTCGCCGGTCCCGGATGGCGGGGCGCGCGCCCCGCCGTGGCGGGCTCGCTCCAGCCGGCCGGTCTGCGCGAGGCGCTGGCGCTCCTCTCTCCTGGGGCTGCTCCGGTGTGACAGCCCGCCCCCGGCCGTGTCGCACA
>NZ_WWIA01000711.1 GCF_009870065.1 Streptomyces sp. SID5785
ACGACGCTGCGTCAGATGCGGGCGGACCCGCCGCGGTGAGGGGGCGCTGCCCGTGCGGCGGTGCGGTGGTCAGCGCGCGGGGGCCGCGTCGGGGGTGTCGGTGCCCTCGGCGCCGGCCGGAGCCTCGTGGCCGTCGAGGGCGACCGCCGCGACCACGTCGGTCCGCCCGTGCGCCGTGGTCGTGGACCACCAGGTGGTCAGAGCGTCGACGAGCAGCAGGCCCCGGCCGGACTCGGCGTCCGTGCTCGGCGCGCGGACCCGGGCCTCGGTGGTTCCGGCCCGGCCCGTGACACCCACCCACGCGAGGTGGTCGGAGAGTGCGACCGTGATGCTCACCTTCGCGCTCGGCGTGTGACGGACGCTGTTGGTGACGAGTTCGCTCACGATCTGGATCAGGGCGCCGGTGATGTCGTCGGGCAGGTCCCAGTCGCTGAAGGAGCTGGACACGTAGGCCCGGGCCCGGTGCGGTGCCTGCTCGTCGCAGGGCAGGTGTCGCGTGACGTGCCACCAGGCCAGGTCCTGCGTCTCGCGTATGGTCCGCGGCAGCGGGACCCCGGCCCGGACCGCGGCCCCTGATGCGGGCCCGGGGCCGCACCCGTCCGTGTCGTGGCCGTCCCGGGTGTGCGGCAGATGTGTGCTTCGGGATGCGGGGGAAGTCATCGGTCCAGGCCTCCCGCTGCGGGGTGGTCGCGTTTGCGCCGGCGGCCGGGACGGTGAGTGGGAAGCATGGTGATCTCCTTCCTCAGAACTCCTGATATCACAGTAAGACGCTCCTGAGATATCAGCAACCGGAGACGGGAGGGGCGGAGGCCGGAGCGGCGCCGGGGTGTCAGGTGTGCCGACCGCCGGCACACATGTGTCGGCCCGGGGCGAGAGGGTTGCTCCCCTCGCCCCGGGCCGATGTCGTGCGTGGTGGTCGCGGAGTGGGTGGACGAACAGGGTCGGCAAGCGGAGCCGCCGCGAGGCCCGCGCCTCAGGCGTACTCGTTGTCCCACAGCATGGTGCGGATCCACCACCGGCCGTCGGGGTCGCGGTTGACCTGGATGGAGTTGACCCCGCGGAAGGCCGGCTCGGTGTCGTCGAGTGCGTGCTTTCCGTCGTAGGAGCTCCACACCTGGCCGATGTCGCCGAACAGCCGTACCTCGCTGGCGACTTCGACCTCGTACAGGTCGGCGGCGTCGAGCACCGGAGTGACCGCCTCGACGAACGCGTCGAACGTCAGCTCCTCCAGGCGTGACCGGCCCGACTCGTCGCGCCTGATGCGCATGAGGCGGCAGTCGGGGTGCAGGACCTCGCGGTCCCGTGCCCAGTCGCGCGGGCCTGCGGGGCCCGACACGGTGGCGTACATCTCGGCGACGAGGTGTCGGACCTGTTCTTCGTCCGAGGCCTTGCGGTCCGGACTCTTCTCATCTCGTTCAGGGTGCATGGGGGCAGCCTACGCATATCCATAACGTGTGTTGCGTGAACGTGGGTGTCGTAAAGGCGCCACCGCGTACGAGTCGCCGACGTGTGCGGTGCGGCGGACGCCGGGGCGGGCGAAAAGGCAGGTGTGCGGGCAGGCGCGAGTGCGGAACTGCACTGTGCGGCAGTGCCCGCGGGTGCGTATCGACAAGTGGCCCGATCGGGCAGGGCAATTCCGTGGAGGGGGCGGGCGGGATTTCTGCCTAGCCTCGTTCCCGGGGCTCCGTCCGCTCCAGATCTCTCCGCGCCCCAACAGGCGCTCCCTTGTCAGGAGAAGTGATGTCGAAGGAATCCGGGTTTCGGCCCGTAGCGATAGAGCGGCGCAAGAACGGTCATGACCGCGATGTCTCCGACGCCCTCGCCGCGAACATGCGCTCCGGCTGGGCGAAGGCCGAGCCGCGGGATCTGGAGCCGATCGCCCAGGCCGCCGAGACCGCCCGTCGCCGCGCCGCGCTCTCCGCCCGCTTCCCCGGTGAGCTGCTCGTGATCCCCGCGGGCCGTCTGAAGACGCGTTCCAACGACACGGCCTACGCCTTTCGCGCCGCCACCGAGTACGCCTACCTCACGGGCGACCAGTCGGAGCAGGGCGTGCTGGTCCTCGAGCCGCACGCCGCGGGGCACCGGGCGACGCTCTACCTGCTGCCGTGCTCGGACCGCGAGAACGGAGAGTTCTGGCTCGACGAGCACGGCGAACTCTGGGTGGGACGCCGTGACTCGCTCGACGAAGCGGCGGTGCTGTACGGGCTTGCCACCGCGGACGTGCGCGGCCTGCCGGATGTCCTGCGCGTGAGCGAGTGCCCGGCGCGGATCGTCCGCGGCTATGACGCGCCGGTCGAGTCCGCGGTCGCCGGTCGGATCTCGCAGTGGCGCGACGAGGAACTGCTCGCCTTCCTCGCCGAGGCGCGCCTGGTCAAGGACGCCTTCGAGATCGGCGAACTGCAGAAGGCGGTCGACTCCACCGTGCGCGGTTTCGAGGACGTGGTGAAGAACCTCGACCAGGCCCGGGCGACGAGCGAGCGGTACGTCGAAGGCACCTTCTTCCTGCGGGCGCGTGTGGAAGGCAACGACGTCGGCTACGGCTCCACGTGTGCCGCGGGGCCGCACACCTCCACGCTGCACTGGGGACA
>NZ_WWIA01000075.1 GCF_009870065.1 Streptomyces sp. SID5785
TGAGGACGGAGTCGCCGGGGCGCACCCCGGCGTTGGTGAAGAGCATCCGGTACGCGGTCAGCCAGGCCGTGGGGAGGCAGGCGGCCTGCTCGAAGGAGAGCTCCTTCGGCTTGGGCAGCACGTTCCACTCGGGGACGGTGACCTGCTCGGCGAAGGTCCCCTGGTACTTCTCGGTGAGGATCGAGCGGCGCTCGCGCGGGCCGACGCCGTGGCCGGTCTCGCCGATCACGGAGTGGAGCACGACCTCGTTGCCGTCCTGGTCGACACCGGCGGCGTCGCAGCCGAGGATCATGGGCAGCGACTCCTCGCCGAGCCCGACCCCGCGCAGGGACCACAGGTCATGGTGGTTGAGGGAGGCGGCCTTGACGTTCACGGTGGTCCAGCCCGGCCGGTCGACGGGGGCGGGACGCTCCCCCAGCTCCAGTCCGTTCAGCGGCTGATCACGGTCGATGCGGGCGGCGTAGGCGGCGAACATGCCCTGACGATAGGGGCGGGGACCCCGGCCGGGGAACCGCCACGGGCTGTGACGCACGTCCTCTGGCGCGGGACGCCCCGAACCGCCCGCGCCGCCCGCTCCCCGTACTCGCACCCCGCGCCCCGCGCCCACTCCCCGTACTCGCGCAAGGCCCCACCCGAGCAGGCGGGTACGGAGAAGGCCCCGCCGGAGCGGGGCCTCGACCGTGCCGCACGGGCGGGAGGAGCGATCAGCGTCGGGCGACGCCCTCGGCGCGGGCCGCGGCCGCGACGGCCGCGGTGACGGCCGGCGCCACGCGCTCGTCGAACGGCGACGGGATCACGTACCCGGCGGCCAGTTCGTCGCCCACGACCGCGGCGAGCGCGTCGGCCGCCGCGATCTTCATGCCCTCGGTGATCTTCGAGGCGCGCACCTGGAGGGCGCCCGCGAAGATGCCCGGGAAGGCGAGGACGTTGTTGATCTGGTTCGGGTAGTCCGAGCGCCCGGTCGCGACCACCGACGCGTACTTGTGGGCGATGTCGGGGTGCACCTCGGGGTTCGGGTTGGCCATCGCGAAGACGAAGGCACCCGGCGCCATGGAGGCGACCGCCGGCTCGGGGACCGTACCGCCGGAGACACCGATGAAGAGGTCGGCGCCCGCGAGCGCGTCCTCGAGCGTGCCGGACAGGCCCGCCTTGTTGGTGAGCTCGGCGAGCTCACGCTTGACGGCCGTGAGGTCCTCGCGGTCCCGGCTGACGATGCCCTTGCGGTCGGTGACGGCGACGTCGCCGAGCCCGGCCTCGAGGAGGAACTTGGCGATCGCCACGCCCGCCGCACCGGCGCCGGAGATCACACCGCGCAGCTCGCCGAGCTCGCGCCCGCTGAGCCTGGCCGCGTTCTTCAGGGCGGCCAGGGTGACCACGGCGGTGCCGTGCTGGTCGTCGTGGAAGACCGGGATGTCGAGCCGCTCCTGAAGCCTGCGCTCGATCTCGAAGCACCGCGGAGCCGCGATGTCCTCGAGATTGACGCCGCCGAAGGACGGGGCGAGGCGCACGACGGTGTCGACGATCTCGTCGACGTCGGTCGTCGCGAGAGCGATCGGCACGGCGTCGACGCCGCCGAACTGCTTGAAGAGAATGGCCTTGCCCTCCATCACCGGGAGGGAGGCCTCGGGACCGATGTCACCGAGTCCGAGCACGGCCGTACCGTCGGTCACGACGGCCACGACGCTCGACTTCCACGTGTAGTCGTGGACGAGCTCCGGCTGCTCGGCGATCGCGCTGCACACCTTCGCGACGCCGGGCGTGTACGCCAGGGACAGGTCGTCCTTGTCGCGGATCGGCACGGTGGCCTGCACGGCCATCTTGCCGCCACGGTGCAGCGCGAACGCCGGATCGAAGGGCTCGTCGGTGCCCTCGTGGCCGGTATTGGCGTCGCTGCGAGGATTGACGATCTCCGCTGCCACTTGTCTGACCCCTTAAGTCTTATTGCTTCAGTTGAGGGTGGGTCCGCTCCTGGTGAGGGGCGGGCGGGGACGCGTACGACCCGGCCGGTCCGTTTGTGACCGGCCGTGCGGGTCCGTACACGACGGGCGCGCCGCACGCGCGCCCTGTGCCCCGGATGAGGGGTGTAAAGAACCTTCTTACCTGACGGACGGTGCCCCGGACGAGCCCATACGTGATCGATCACGTACCGGTGACATGACTCATAGCTGATTGTCAGGACAAGTCATCAGGACGTCACTGGAGGGCTCCTCGAAGACCGCCCGAATGGTGAGACCGGGGCCGATTCGCCGGAGATTCTCCGGCCGACGGGCGAAAGGTCCGCAGATGATGTAGGCCCCATGCACCGTGACGCGGGGACCGGTTGGGGGTCTTGGGACACCTGTTATCCGATTTTGACATCGCCGACTCCCTGAATCGTCCGGTCCGAATGGCAAGATGCCGTCATCGATCGAGGTCGCGACACTCGAAGGCGTGTGCCGCTGCGACCGACACGGCAACTCCCTCACCCTGCCGGAGGACCCCAGAATGACCGCAAGCACCACCCGCCGCACGACCGCGAAGTCCGCGAAGTCCCGGATAGCCGCGGTCGGCGCGATCGCGGTCGCCGGCACCCTGCTGCTGACCGGCTGCGGTGACCAGACGAAGGACAAGGACGCGGACAGCGGTTCCGCCTCCGCCAAGAGCGCGCCGCTCGCCGACAAGCTCCCCAAGGAGATCCGCGACAAGGGGATCATCCGCGTCGGCTCGGACATCGCCTACGCGCCGGTCGAGTTCAAGGACAAGTCGGGCAACGCGGTCGGCATCGACCCGGACCTCGGCGCCGCCCTGGGCAAGCAGCTCGGCGTGAAGTTCGAGTTCCAGAACGGCACGTTCGACACCCTGATCACGGGTCTGCGCTCGAACCGCTACGACATCGCGATGTCCGCCATGACGGACACCAAGGACCGGCAGAACGGCGTCGACGCCGACACCGGCAAGAAGGTCGGCGAGGGCGTCGACTTCGTCGACTACTTCAACGCGGGCGTCTCCATCTACACGCCGAAGGGCAAGACCCAGGGGATCAAGACCTGGGACGACCTGTGCGGCAAGAAGATCGTCGTCCAGCGCGGCACGGTCTCCCACGACCTCGCCAAGGCCCAGGCCAAGAAGTGCAAGGGCGGCGAGAAGCTCGGCATCCAGGCCTTCGACGACGACCAGCAGGCCCAGACCCGGCTGCGTTCGGGCGGCGCGGACGCCGGTTCCTCCGACTTCCCGGTCGCCGCGTACGCGGTGAAGACCGCGGGCGGCGGCAAGGACTTCGAGATCGTCGGCGACCAGGTCGAGGCGGCCCCGTACGGCATCGCCGTCGCGAAGGACCAGACGCAGCTGCGCGACGCGATCAAGGCGGCGCTCGACGCGGTCATCAAGAGCGGCGAGTACGACAAGATCATCGCCAAGTGGGGCGTCGAGGCGGGCGCCGTCAAGGCGGCCACCGTCAACGGCGGCAAGTGACCGCGGACATCGCGTCGTCCGCGCGTCCGCGTCGTCGTAGTCGTTGAAAGGCAACACCCGTGTCAATTGACATCGAGAAGACGGGCGGCGGCCCCGAGGACACGCCGCCGCCCGCGGCCCGGCCGGAGGCCATCAGGGCGATCCCCGTCCGGCACTACGGCCGCTACCTCGCGGCGGTCATCGCCCTCGCCCTGCTCGCCTCGATCATCTACGCCTTCGGGCAGGGCAAGATCCAGTGGAGCACCGTCCCGGAGTACTTCTTCGACGACCGCATCCTCACGGGCGTCGGCAAGACCCTGCTCCTGACGGTCCTGTCGATGGCGATCGGTGTCGTCGGCGGTATCACGCTCGCCGTGATGCGGCTGTCGAAGAACCCCGTGACCAGCTCGATCGCCTGGTTCTACATCTGGTTCTTCCGCGGCACCCCGGTCCTGGTCCAGCTCTTCATCTGGTTCAACCTGGGCCTGGTCTTCGAGTACATCAACCTCGGGCCGATCTACAAGGACTACTGGTCGTCCTTCATGACGCCGCTGCTCACGGCCCTGCTCGGCCTGGGTCTCAACGAGGCGGCGTACATGGCGGAGATCTGCCGCGCCGGCCTCATGTCCGTCGACGAGGGCCAGACCGAGGCGTCCCACGCGCTCGGCATGAGCCACTCCAAGACGCTGCTGCGCATCGTGATCCCGCAGGCGATGCGGGTCATCGTGCCGCCGACCGGCAACGAGTTCATCAACATGCTCAAGACCACCTCGCTCGTCGCGGCGGTCCAGTTCAACGAGCTCTTCCGGTACGCCCAGGACATCGGCCAGCAGTCCGGCGCCCCCGTGGAGATGTACTTCACCGCGGCGGCCTGGTACCTGGTCATGACCTCGGTCCTGAGCGTCGGCCAGTACTACATCGAGCGCTACTACGCGCGGGGCACGTCCCGTCAGCTGCCCGCGACGCCGTGGCAGAAGGTGAAGGCCAACATGCTGTCCCTCTCCAACCGGTCCGGGGCGGTGGGCGCATGACCGAGAACGCGATGGTCAAGGCCGAGGGCGTGCACAAGTCCTTCGGCAGCGTCGAGGTCCTCAAGGGCATCGACCTGGAGGTCAAGCAGGGCGAGGTGTTCTGCCTGATCGGCCCGTCCGGCTCCGGCAAGTCCACCTTCCTGCG
>NZ_WWIA01000712.1 GCF_009870065.1 Streptomyces sp. SID5785
CCCGGACGCGACCTGATCCGCCGGACAGGCCCTAACCGCGTCCCGGCAGCCGCTCCCACCACTCCAGGCGCAGGCACAGCGTGCCGCCCAGCCAGTGCCGCACCCAGTCACCGAGGTGCAGCGGCGTGCAGTCCGGCGGCCGGGTGCCCGAGGGCGTCGGTGCGGTGGGCTCGACCGGCGTCGCACTCGACCCGGGCTTGTCGCGGCCGGTCAGCGCGGCCCGGTAGACCTCGGAGGCCTTCGGGTTGCGCGTGCACTGCCACACGCCGTGGGGGCAGTAGTCGGTGAGCGTGTTGTAGAGCGGCGCGTGCCGGTCCATCCACGCGAGCATCCGGCGCATGTACTCCGGGTTGTCGCCGTTGCGGAACAGCCCCCACTCCGGGTACGAGACCGGCTTGCCGTGCTCCTTCGCGAAGTCGACCTGTGCCTGCAGCCCGTACGGTTCGGAGACCTGCTCGTCGAAGGACATGCCGCGCGGCTGGTCGTAGGAGTCCATCCCGACGATGTCGACGGTGTCGTCGCCCGGGTAGCACTGGGTCCACGGCACCGCGTCCCGCCCCCGGCTCGGCGTGAAGTCGAAGCGGAACTTCTGCCCCGGCACCGAGCGCATCACGGTGACGATCCGCTTCCAGTACGTCTTCCAGGCCGCGGGGTCGGGCCCGCAACGGTGCGTGTACGTCGTGCCGTTCATCTCCCAGCCGAGCACCAGCACGGTGTCCGGCACCCGCAGCGCGACGAGCCGCTCGGCCAGTGCCTTGAAGTGCGCGTCGAACGCGCCGTCCGCGCCGCGCCGCAGCAGCGACCGCACCTGGGCGTCGGGCACCCGCTCCTCGTTGCGCTCCAGCATCGGCACGTTGAGCACGAAGATCCGGTCGTCGCGCTCCCTGCGCCACTTTGCCCACGCGTCGAGGAAGGTGGGGCTGCCCTCGATGTTGTCCCAGCGGTCGCCCGGCAGATAGGTGTGCCCGACGCGCAGGTCCGCGCCGCCGAGCCAGCGGGACAGCTCGCCCATCCGCGTCACCCCGTCCGGCCCGTAGTCCAGGTACGCGCCGAACGCCGCGTGCCGGGCGGGGGCGGGCGGTTCGGGCGTCGGGGTGGTGGTGGGCGTGGTCGGCGGGGTCGTCGGTGTCGTCGGGGTCGTCGTGGGGGACGACGGGGTGGGCGTGGCGGCCGGGGACGGGTCGTCGCGCCCGGCCGCGCCGGCCGCGTCCGGCACACTCACCACGCCGCCGGCCGCGAGCACCAGGGAGGCCAGCGCCCCCGCCGCGATCAGCGGAAGTCTTCCTCGGTATGCCCCTCGGCGTGGTCGGACCATGGCTGCTCCCAGTGCGGCGGCGTCGTTCTTGACATGGGGTCATGTGTGCCCAGGGACGACGCCGTGTCATCGCGCGTACCGCCGTACGGGGGAGTGCCGCGCATCCGTACGCCGTGGACCTCCTTGGGGTGACGCGCCGCGCGAACGGGTGAATCGGTTCTGCGTCGGGAGCGTGCCGTGGTCCACTGAGATCCGGTTCCCTGGGACCGGCCACCTCGTTCGCCTTCCAGCCGACGGCCCGGTGCCGTTGGGCGGTCGCGGTGGCGGGTCGTGCCCCCCAGTCGGCCGACAGCACAAAAGCCCGGGCCGCCCGTCGTCACGACGGGCGGCCCGGGCCTTTTCGGGTCCTACGGGATCAGGCGTCGATCAGCCGTTGCCGGCACCGTTGCCGGACAGGACCGGGATGTCGCTCAGGATGTGCGACAGCGGCTCGTCGCCCTTGGCCTGCGTCGAGTTCTCCGTGCACTGCTGGTTCTGCGGCGAGGACAGGACGTTGATGTCCTGGACCGCGACCGGCACGACACCGACGAGCGAGCCGACGTTGCCCTTGACCGGGAGGCCGACACAGGGCTTGTTGAGCGAGCCCTGGACCAGGCCGAGCTGCGGGCTCATGTCGCCTTCGGTCATCGAGTTGCCGAAGGCCTGCGAGGCGCCGTTGCCGCTCAGCGACGTGGTGCCGCCGTCGTCACCCAGCGCGAGGGCCTGCGTCGCACCCGCGGCGGACACGCCGACGACGGAGACGGCGACCGCGGCCGTGGCCATAACCTTCTTGAGCATTCTTCTGTTCCTTTTTTCGACAGGCACCGGTTGCTGCGAACGGGACAACTCTGTGGGGTGCCGACAAGTTCTGCCGGTTCACTCGAATGCCGGTATCCGTCGTACTGCGATCGCTGCCGCAAACCTGAGCGAAGGGCCCCGTCCGGGTGAACCACGACAACCGATCGCACGCAGCGGAGTTGATCCAGG
>NZ_WWIA01000713.1 GCF_009870065.1 Streptomyces sp. SID5785
CGCTCGCGGTCACCACCGCCCTGTTCGACGACGCGCAGGCGGCCGAGACCGCGTACCGGGCGGTGAAGCCGCTGGCCGAACGCGCGGCCGAGGCTCCCGCGCCGCACAATCCGCTGTGGCAGGACGCGGCCCGGCTGGGCCTCGCCGATCCGGAGCTGCGCGAGGCGGCCGCGGCCTGCTTCACCGCGGCGCTCGACGCGCTGCCGCGGCTCGGCGCCGACGGCGAGGTGCGGCAGGCGGTCGCGGACTTCACGCACCGCTACGTCCTGCGCGGCCGCTGTCCGGCCGACGATCTGCTCGACCGGCTCACACCGTCGCCCGACCGGGGGAGGACCGTCCGCTCATGACCACCGAGGAGAACGTCACCACGGATCCGGAGGCGCTGCGCGCTCGCGCCGCGGACGCCCTGGAGACCGCCCGCCGTCGCACGACGCTGCTCACCAGCTGCGTCGAGGAGCCCGAACTGACGGCACAGCACTCGCCGTTGATGTCTCCGCTGGTGTGGGACCTGGCGCACATCGGCAACCAGGAGGAGCAGTGGCTGCTGCGGGCGGTCGCCGGCCAGGAGGCGATGCGGCCGGAGATCGATCCGCTGTACGACGCGTTCGAGCATCCGCGCTCCGAGCGGCCGAGCCTGCCGCTGCTCGCGCCGCACGAGGCGCGGGGATACGCGGCCGAGGTGCGGGGCCGGGCGCTCGACGTGCTGGAGACGGCGTCGTTCGCGCTCGACGGTCCTGCGTCGCTGACCCGGGCCGGATTCGCGTTCGGCATGATCGCCCAGCACGAGCAGCAGCACGACGAGACGATGCTGATCACGCATCAGCTCCGGTCGGGCGGGGCGGCCCTGACCGCGCCGGACCCCGAGCCCCTTGCGGAGCCGTTCGCCGGGCCCGCCGAGGTCCTGGTGCCGGGCGGCCCGTTCACGATGGGCACGTCGGCGGAGCCGTGGGCGCTGGACAACGAGCGGCCGGCCCACGTCCGTGACGTGCCGTCGTTCCACCTCGACACGACACCGGTGACGAACGGCGCGTACCTGGAGTTCATCGCCGACGGCGGCTACCGGCAGGAGCGCTGGTGGCATCCGGCGGGCTGGGCCGCGGTCCGCGAACACGGGCTGCATGCACCGCTGTTCTGGCGGCGCGAGGGCGGCGACTGGGTGCGCCGCCGGTTCGGAGTGAGCGAGCCGGTGCCCCCGGACGAGCCGGTGCTGCACGTGAGCTGGTACGAGGCCGACGCCTACGCCCGCTGGGCGGGCCGGCGGCTGCCGACCGAGGAGGAGTGGGAGAAGGCGGCCCGGCACGACCCGGTGACCGGCCGCTCCCGGCGCTACCCGTGGGGCGACGCCGATCCGACGCCGGAGCGGGCCAACCTCGGCCAGCGCCATCTGCGTCCGGCCCCGGCCGGCAGCTGTGCGGCGGGGGAATCCCCGCTCGGCGTACGGCAGTTGATCGGCGACGTGTGGGAGTGGACGGCGAGCGACTTCACGCCGTACCCGGGGTTCGTCGCGTACCCGTACCGGGAGTACTCGGAGGTGTTCTTCGGGCCCGAGCACAAGGTGCTGCGCGGCGGCTCGTTCGCGGTGGCGGACGTGGTCTGCCGGGGCACGTTCCGCAACTGGGACTATCCGGTGCGGCGGCAGATCTTCTCGGGGTTCCGCACGGCGCGGGACGCCGGTCCGGCCGTCGGGGAGCACGCCTGATGTGCCGTCATCTGGCGTACCTGGGGCCGCCGGTGCCGCTGGGCGACGTGCTCGACGCGCCCCCGCACAGCCTCTTCCGGCAGTCGTGGGCACCGCGGCGGCAGCGGCACGGCACGGTCAACGCGGACGGGTTCGGGGTCGGCTGGTACGCCGAGGGCGATCCGGTGCCGGGGCGCTACCGCCGGTCCGGACCGATCTGGGGCGACCAGTCGTACGCCGATCTGGCCCGGGTGGTCCGCTCGGGCGCGCTGCTCGCCGCGGTCCGCGACGCGACGCTGGGCGGCGCCGACGGGGAGACCGCCGCGGCCCCGTACGCCGCCGGCCCCTGGCTGTTCAGCCACAACGGCGCGGTGCCGGGCTGGCCGCGCTCCCTCGCCCCGCTGGTGCCCACGCTGCCCGCCGTCGACCTGCTGTCCCTGGAGGCCCGCTGCGACGCCGCGTTCCTGTGGGCGCTCGTGCTGCAGCGGCTGCGGGCGGGCGACGAGGGACCCCAGGCCCTCGCCGACACCGTCCTCGAGGCCGCCGCGGCGGCACCGCAGGCCCGGCTCAACTTCCTGCTGACCGACGGCGCGACCGTCACCGCGACCGCGTGGGGCGACACGCTGTGGTACCTGACCGGTCCCGGACCCCGCACCGTCGTCGCCTCCGAGCCCTACGACGACGACCCGCGCTGGACCGAAGTCCCCGACCGTACGCTGCTCTCGGCGAGCCGCGACGGTGCCGACGTCCTGCTGACCCCGCTCAAGGAGCCCGCCGCGTGAGCCCGTTCCAACTGACCCGCACCCTGCCCGAGCACGCCACGGAGGCCGCGCTGCGGTCCGACGTGCGGCACGGGCTGACCCGTACGCCCAAGACGCTGCCGCCGAAGTGGTTCTACGACGCGCGCGGCAGCGAGCTGTTCGACCGGATCACCGAACTGCCCGAGTACTACCCGACACGGGCGGAGCGCGAGATCCTGCGCGCGCGGGCCGCCGACATCGCGGCCGCGACGGACGCCAGGACGCTCGTCGAGCTGGGCTCCGGCTCGTCCGACAAGACCCGGCACCTGCTGGCCGAGTTCACCGGCCTGCGGGCGTACGTCCCGGTGGACGTCAGCGAGAGCGCGCTCCAGGGGGCCGCGAAGACCCTGCTCGCCGAGCATCCGGGGCTCGACCTGCACGCTCTGGTCGCGGACTTCACCGCCGGTCTGACGCTGCCCGGGACGCCGGGCCCCCGGCTGGTGGCGTTCCTGGGCGGCACGATCGGGAACCTGCTGCCCGACGAGCGGGCCGCGTTCCTCGACGCCGTCCGGGGCATGCTCGCGCCCGGCGACTTCTTCCTGCTCGGCACCGACCTCGTGAAGGACCCGTCGGTCCTCGTCGCGGCGTACGACGACGCGGCGGGGGTGACGGCCGCGTTCGACAAGAACGTGCTGTCGGTCGTGAACCGGGAGCTCGGCGCGGACTTCGACCCCGACGCGTTCGCCCACGTCGCGGTCTGGGACGCGGAGCGGGAGTGGATCGAGATGCGGCTGCGCTCGCTCACCGGCCAGACGGTCAAGATCCCGGCGCTCGACCTCGCGGTCGAGTTCGCGGCCGGAGAGGAGCTGCGCACGGAGGTGTCGGCGAAGTTCCGGCGCGCCGGGGTCGAGCGGGAACTGGCGGCGGCGGGGCTGGACACGGTGCGCTGGTGGACGGACACGCAGGACCGCTTCGCGCTGTCGCTGAGCACCCCGGCCGGCTGACCCGGCCCGGCCGGGGCGACGGGCCCGGGGTCAGGGCCCCCGCTCGTCGAGGCGGCGGGTGATCTCGCGGGACGCCTTGCGCGCCTCGGGGGCGGGCTCCGCGCCCTGGAGCACACGCGTCATGTAGGTCTTGATCGGGTTGTCCGCCTCGACGGTCGCCCAGCGCGGGGACGCCGGCGTCGCCTTGCCGTGGGCGGCGCCGACGGCCATCGCGGCGACGCCGGGCTCTCCGGCCACGGCGGACGCCAGCGTCGTCTTGTTCGGCACGTAGTCCATGGTCCGGGCCAGGTCGGTGTTCCACTTCTCGCCCGCGAGCGCCTTGACGACCTCGAGGGCGCCGGCCTTGTCGTCGGTGTTCGCCGGGACCACGAGGTCCGAGCCTCCCGTGAACACGGCGCCCGCGCGCCCGGCGGTCCTGCCCGGGATCGGGAAGTAGCCCAGCTTGCCCTTGAGCGCCGGGTTCTTCTGCAGGATCGCCTGGGCGGCTCCGGGTACGGAGATGATCTGGGCGATGTCGCCGCGGGCGAACTGCTCGGCCTGCGGCGGGTGTTCCTCGTCGGCGTCCACGGGCCCGTCGCCGAGCGCCTGGAGCTGCCGGTAGAAGGCCATGCCGCGCAGCGCGGCGGGGCTGTCGAGGGCGCCGGTCCAGGTGCCCGCGGACTCGTCGGCGAGGTCGCCGCCCTCGTCCCAGACGAATCCGGAGAGGGTGTACCAGTCCTGCCCGGCGAGATAGATGCCCTGCTGGGCGCCGGTGTCGAGACGCCGGGTCAGATCGAGCCACGCGTCGCGCGTGGCCGGGGGCCTGTCGATGCCGGCCCGGGCGAACAGGTCCTTGTTGTAGATCACGACGCGGTTGGCGGCGTACCAGGGGATGCCGTACTGCCGGGCGCGGTCGACGCCGGGTTCGGCGAGACCGGGGAGCCAGTCGTCCATGCCGAGGTCACGGGCCGACTCCAGGGACAGGTCGGTCAGGCCGTCGGTGTCGATGTAGGTGGGCACCTGGGTGTTGCCGACCTCGATCACGTCGGGAGCGTCGCCGTCCTCGGACTTGAGGGCGGCGGTGACCTTCTGCCCGATGTTCGTCCACTCCTGGATCCGCACGTCGAGGCGCAGGTCGTCGTGCTCGGCCTCGAAGGCCTTGGTGAAGCGGTCGACGAAGGCGTCGGACGCGCTGCCCTTCATCAGCCAGACGGTCACCGTGCGCCGGTCCGGTCCGCCGCCGGGCAGTGCCCCGCACGCGGTCAGGAGCGTGCCGGAGACGACGGCGAGGGCACTCAGGGACATCAGGGCGCGACGGGATCTCACGTGGGTCACTTTCTGCCTGCGGACAGGGGTGGGTCGGCCCGACGTGGGGGACGAGCGCGCGGCTCGAACGGGTGTGACCGGATTTTGGTATGGACCAATGCACCGGTCAAGGGTTACCGGCAAGTAGACCGAACGGTGATCGAACGGTGTCCGCCCACCGGGACGGCCGTGCCCGGACAGCCGCGCCGGGCACCGAGCGCTCCCCCGCCTCCCCCTCGCGGACCGCGCCGCCCTGGGGCACGGTGGAAGCATGTCGAACCACACGTACCGCGTCACCGAGATCGTCGGCACCTCGCACGAAGGCGTCGACCACGCGATCCGCAACGGGATCGCACGCGCCTCCCAGACCCTGCGCAACCTCGACTGGTTCGAGGTCACGCAGGTGCGGGGGCAGATCGTGGACGGCCGCCCCGAGCACTACCAGGTCGGCCTCAAGGTCGGGTTCCGCCTCGACGGCGAGGAGTGAGCCGGTCCGGTCCCCGGCGCACCGCGAGGGGCCCGGCCCCGGCGCGGACCGCTCAGGTCCGGCCCTCGCGCTCCTGCGCGTCCTGGAGCGCCGCCGACGCGTCCGCCCAGCGGGCCCGTACGACGGTGAACCCGGCGCGCTCCGCCTCCGCGCACACCAGCTCGTCGTCGTCCACGAGCATGCGCACCACGCGCCGGCGGGCCAGTCGGCGCAGGACCGCGAGCTTGGTGATCCGGGCGGGCCTGCGGTCGTCGTCGCGCCGCATGTGGAGCGCCCCTTCGGGCAGGTCCTGCGCGGCGAGCCAGGCCAGCGTGTCCGCGCGGCACCGCTCCGGGCGCCCGGTGAGGTAGACGATCTCGCACTCTTGCGCGCTCGTCCGCGCCAGCGCGACGCCCTCGGCGAGCGGCGGGTCCTTCGGGGCCGCGGCGAAGAAGGCGGCCCAGTCGCGCGGCTTGCGCTCCAGGTACTTCTGCCGGTGTGCGGTGTCGGCGAGGGTGCCGTCGAGGTCGAACACGGCCAGGGGGCGTCCGTCGGAGGTCACCCGGCCACCTTAGGACCTCCTGAGCGCCGCCGGAGTCCCGCCCCGGGGCCGTCCGGCGCCGTCAGGGGGGCCGTCCGGGGCCGTCCGGGAATCACTGCCCCGTCAGCGCGTTGAACCAGGACGTGACCACCGTGCCCGAGACCACTCGCTTCTCCGTCCTCGACCGCTCCCGCACCCGCGAGGGCGCGACGGCCGCGCAGGCCCTGCGCGACACCGTCACGCTCGCCCAGGACCTGGAGCGGCTCGGCTACCACCGCGTCTGGGTGTCCGAGCACCACGGTGTGCCGGGCGTCGCCGGGTCGGCCCCGACGGTGCTCGCCGCCGCCGTGGCCGCCGCCACCCGCACGATCCGGGTCGGCACCGGCGGGGTGATGCTGCCCAACCACCAGCCGCTGGTCGTGGCCGAGCAGTTCGGCGTGCTCGAATCACTGTTCCCCGGCAGGATCGACATGGGGCTCGGCCGGTCCGTCGGCTTCACCGACGGGGTGCGCAGGGCCCTGGGCCGGGACAAGGACGACGCGGACGACTTCGCGGCGCAGCTCGGCGAACTGCTCGCCTTCTTCACCGGCACCTCCCCGACCCGGGTGCACGCGCGGCCCGCCGAGGGGCTCTCCGTGCCGCCGTTCGTGCTCGCGATGGGCGAGGGCGCGACGATCGCCGCCGAGGCGGGACTGCCGATGGTGATCGGCGACTTCCGCAACCGCGACAGGATGCTGCGCGGCATCGACCGCTACCGGGCCGCGTTCCGGCCGTCCCCGTGGGCCGCCGAGCCCTACGTGGTGGTCTCCGGGACGGTGGCCGTCGCGGGCAGCGAGCACGAGGCGCGCCGTCTGCTGATCCCCGAGGCGTGGTCGGCGGCGTACTCGCGCACCCACGGGACGTTCCCTCCGCTGCCGCCGGCCGAGCGGGTCACCTCGCTCGACATGCCGGCCAAGGAGCGCGAGCTGTACGAGTCGGGGCTGCGCGGGCACATCGTGGGCACCGAGCAGCAGGTCGCGGACGAGCTGGCGGCGGTGATCAAGGACAGCGGGGCGCAGGAGGTACTGGTGACGACGAGCACGTACGACCGCGAAGGGCTGCTCGAGTCGTTCCGCCGGCTGGCCCGGGTCGCCCAGCTCGCGCCGGCGCCCCCGACCTAGAATCACAGGGTTTGTCCACCCCCGCCCTCGCACCCGCCCTCGCACCCGACCTCGCCCTCGCCCTCGCCCTCGCCCTCGCCCTCGCACCACCGGAGCACCGCCCATGCCGCACGACGCCAGCCCGCCGCCCGCACCGCAGCACGACGGCTTCGTGCGGGTGCGGGGCGCCCGCGAGCACAATCTGCGCGGTGTCGACGTGGACGTCCCCCGCGACGTCCTCGCGGTGTTCACCGGGGTGTCCGGATCCGGCAAGTCCTCGCTGGCGTTCGGCACCGTGTACGCCGAGGCCCAGCGCCGCTACTTCGAGTCGGTCGCCCCGTACGCGCGCCGGCTGATCCACCAGGTGGGGGCGCCCCGGGTCGGCTCGATCACGGGGCTGCCGCCCGCCGTCTCGCTCCAGCAGAGCCGGTCCGCGCCCACGTCGCGGTCGTCGGTGGGCACGGTGACGACCCTGTCGAACTCGCTGCGCATGCTGTTCTCGCGGGCCGGCACCTACCCGGAGGGCGCCGAGCGGCTCGACTCCGACGCGTTCTCGCCGAACACCGCGGCGGGCGCCTGCCCCGGCTGTCACGGGCTCGGCCTCGTGCACCGCACCACGGAGGAACTGCTCGTCCCCGACCCGTCGCTCTCGATCCGGGAGGGCGCGGTCGCCGCGTGGCCGGGCGCCTGGCAGGGCAAGAACCTGCGGGACATCCTCGACACCCTCGGCCACGACGTCGACCGCCCCTGGCGCGAGCTCGCGCAGGCCGACCGGGACTGGATCCTGTTCACCGACGAGCAGCCCGTCGTCACCGTGCACCCGGTGCGCGACGCCGACCGGATCCAACGCCCGTACCAGGGCACGTACATGAGCGCCGACCGGTACGTCCTGAAGACCTTCGCGGACTCCAAGAGCGCGACCCTGCGGGCCAGGGCGGAGAAGTTCCTCACGAGCGAGCCGTGCCCGGTGTGCGACGGGGCGCGACTGCGCCGGGAGGCGCTCGCCGTCACGTTCGCCGGACGCACCATCGCGGAGCTGGCCGGGATGCCGCTGACGGAGCTGGCCGCACTGCTGGACCTGCCGGACGGCGCGTCGGAGACCGCGCGGGTCCTGACGGACGACCTGCGGGCCCGCATCGCCACCGTGACCGAGCTCGGTCTCGGTTACCTCGGCCTGGACCGGGCGACCCCCACCCTCTCCGCCGGAGAACTGCAACGCCTGCGTCTGGCCACGCAGTTGAGGTCAGGACTCTTCGGCGTGGTCTACGTCCTGGACGAGCCGTCGGCGGGCCTGCACCCCGCCGACACCGAGTCCCTCCTGACGGTCCTCGACCGGCTGAAGGCCGCGGGAAACTCGGTGTTCGTCGTGGAGCACCACCTCGACGTGATCCGCCGTGCCGACTGGCTGGTCGACGTGGGACCGCTCGCGGGCGAGCACGGAGGCGAGGTCCTGCACAGCGGGCCCGTCGACGGGCTGCGCCGGGTCGAGGAATCCGCGACGGCGCGCTTCCTCTTCGACGAAGCTCCCGTGACACCACGTCAACCCCGTACTCCCACCGGCTGGTTGAAGGTCGGGCCGGTGACACGGCACAACCTGCACGGCGTCACCACAGAGCTGCCGCTCGGCGCGTTCACGGCGGTCACCGGTGTCTCCGGGTCCGGCAAGTCGACGCTCATCGGCGAGATCACCGGGGAACTGGAGGGCGTGGGGCGGCTCGTGGTCGTCGACCAGAAGCCGATCGGCCGCACCCCGCGCTCCAACCTTGCCACCTACACCGGCCTGTTCGACGTCGTGCGCAAGGTGTTCGCGGCGACGGACCAGGCGAAGGCGCGCCGTTACGGCGTCGGCCGGTTCTCCTTCAACGTGGCCGGCGGACGCTGCGAGACCTGCCAGGGCGAGGGGTTCGTCAGCGTCGAACTGCTCTTCCTGCCCAGCACCTACGCGCCCTGCCCGGACTGCGCCGGGGCCCGCTACAACCCGAAGACCCTCGAGGTGACGTACCGCGGCCGGAACATCGCGCAGGTCCTGGACCTCACGGTGGACGCGGCGGCGGACTTCTTCACGGACGACCAGGCGGCCACGGCGGTGCTGCGCAGCCTGCGCACGCTCCAGGAGGTCGGGCTCGGCTATCTGCGCCTGGGCCAGCCCGCCACCGAGCTGTCCGGGGGCGAGGCCCAGCGCATCAAGCTCGCGGGCGAGTTGCAGCGCGTGCGGCGCGGACACACCCTCTACCTGCTCGACGAACCGACCACCGGACTGCACCCGGCCGACGTCGAGGTGCTGCTGCGTCAGCTGCACGGACTCGTCGACGCCGGTCACTCGGTGGTGGTCGTCGAGCACGACATGGCGGTGGTGGCCGGAGCCGACTGGGTCGTGGACATGGGGCCCGGCGGCGGCGACGCGGGCGGGCGCGTCGTCGTGACGGGCCCGCCCGCGACGGTGGCCGCGGCGCCGGACAGCCGCACCGCGCCCTATCTGGCGCGGGCCCTCGGCGGCTGATCCGCCACGACCTCACGGCGCAGCACGCCCTTGGCGAGCTTGCCGGTCGGGGTGCGGGGCAGGCCGGGCACGAACGCGACCTGCCGGGGCACCTTGTAGTGGGCGATCCGTTCGCGCACGTAGGCGACGAGCTCACGCCCGAGCTCCGGTCCGGGTTCGACGCCCTCGGCCGGCTGCACGTAGGCGTGCACGGCCTCGCCCATCTCCGCGTCCGGCACGCCGATGACCGCGACGTCGGCGACGGCCGGGTGCAGGACGAGGCAGTCCTCGATCTCCTGCGGATAGATGTTGACGCCGCCGGAGATGATGGTGAACGCGCGCCGGTCGGTGAGGTAGAGGTAGCCGTCCTCGTCGACGTGGCCGATGTCGCCGGTCGTGGTCCAGTTCGGGTGGTCGGGGTGCTGTGCCTCGCGGGTGCGGCCCTCGTCGTGGTGGTAGCGGAAGGGCAGGTCCTCGCGCGCGAAGTAGACCGTGCCGGTCTCCCCCGGCGGCAGCACACCGCCCGCTTCGTCACAGATCCGCAGCTCGCCGAGGAGCCCGCCGCGGCCGACGGACCCGGGCCGCTCCAGCCACTCCTGGGGGCCGATGAACGTGATGCCGTTGGCCTCGGTCGCCGCGTAGTACTCGTGCAGCACGGGCCCCCACCAGTCCATCATCCGGCGCTTGACCTCGACGGGGCAGGGCGCGGCCGCATGGATGGCGACCTTCATGGACGACACGTCGTACGCCGCGCGCTCCGCGTCGGGCAGCTTGAGCATGCGCACGAACATGGTGGGCACCCACTGGCTGTGGGTGACGCGGTGCCGCTCGATCGCGGCCAGCGAGGCGCGCGCGTCGAACGTGTCCATCAGGACGACGGTGCCGCCGGTCGCGGTGACGGTGTAGCAGAAGCGCAGCGGCGCCGCGTGGTAGAGCGGCGCGGGGCACAGGTAGACGGTGTCCTCGTCGAAGCCGTACATGGGCTGGAAGAGGAGCTGGTACGTGGACGGGTCGGTGCGGATGTCGCCGTCGGGCAGCTCGGGTTCGATGCCCTTGGGGCGGCCGGTCGTGCCCGAGGAGTAGAGCATGTCGGCGCCGCGCGGCTGGACGGCGGGCGGCCGGGCCGACGCTGCGGCCAGGGCGCGGTCGTAGCTGCCGTCGTCGAAGCCGAGCCGGTGCCGCACCCCGGGCACCCGCTCCTCGATCCCGTCGCCGAGGGCGTCCAGGGTCCCCGACACGACGAGTGCGCTCGCCCCGCAGTCGCGCACGATGTACGCGGCCTCCTCGGGGGTCAGGTGGTGGTTGACGACGGTCAGGTAGAGGCCGGACCGCAGCGCGGCCCAGTAGACCTCGAGGACGCGCGGGTCGTTGTCGGACAGCAGGGCCAGATGGTCGCCTCTGCGCAGGCCCGCCGTGCGCAGGTGGTCGGCGAGGCGCAGCGAGTTCTCCTCGAGGCGCCCGTAGGTGAGGGTGACGGTGCCGTCGGCCGTGACGACGGCCGGCCTGGCTCGGTCGTACGCTCCCGGGTACATGGGGCGACGGTACCCGCCCGACGTGACGACGCGTCAGGGGTGCGCCGGAGATGGTCCGTTCGCTCCGGCGCACCCGGGTGTCACGGGGTGAGTCCGGCGAGGATCCGCGCCCGCAGCTCGGCGTGGGTGCGCCAGGCCTCCCACCGCTCGTCCGCGGCGAGGACCCGGTCCAGCGCCTGCTCGGGGGTGACAGTGTCGGGGCCGAGGACCTCGCGCAGGACGACGACGGCCGCCTGCGCGCCGGGCAGACCGGCCCCGGCGAGCCGGCCCAGCGCCCGGGCGGGTTCGGTGGGGGCCGTTGCGCGGACCCGGTCCACCAGCGGGGTCAGCCAGCGCACCCAGCGCTCGTACGGGGGCAGGTCCGCGTCCTGTTCGGCGCGGGCGATCACCGGTTCGAGGGCGGCGGCGAGCCGGGCGTGGTACGCGTCGACGGTGCAGGTGACGTGCGGGTACTCGACCTGGAAGTGCTCCCAGCCGACGTCCGCGCAGTCGTGGATCTCGTCGAGCCACCAGCGTCCGCCGGGGCGCAGCATCACGTCACCGGACAGGACGAACGCCGCCCACAGCACGTCGAAGTCGACGGGGCCCAGTTCGGAGAGCAGCACAGCGTCGTACAGGTCCTTGCCCTGCGGATGCATGTCGCTGATCAGCCACACGATCTTCCATGCGAGGGAGAGGCCCGGTGTGACGGTCAGGAGTGTGCTGGTCGGGCCGTCGCCGAGGGGGGTCAGGGCCGTGCGGACGGCGGGCTCGGCGAGTGGCTCGTCGTACACGACGTCGATCTGCACGGTGCCGCCGGCGGTGCCGGGTGCAGTCCAGGGCAGCAGAAGCCGGTGTCCCGGTACCCGGTCGTACGTCCAGATGTCCTCGGTGACCGCTCCGGCCGCGTCGATCCACACCGGGGAGTCCGGCCAGGACGCCGACTCCGCCTCGGCCGCCGCGGCGATCTGCGGGAACAGTGCGGTGGCCTCGGATCCTTCGAACGCCCAGCCCTCGGGCGCGACGAAGTCCAGGTCGCCGGGCTCGCGGGCCTCCTCCCCGCACCAGGTCGCCATCAGGACGCTGCCGCGCAGGACGAGGCGGGAGCCGAGGGGCGTCCCGGCGACGGCGGCGAGCACGAGATCGAGGGCGGTGCGCCGGGCCCGGAACCAGGCGTGCGCCTCGCGCTCGTCGGTGAAGCGCGGGTCTCCTGCGCGGAAGGCGTTCGGGTACTGGGTCAGCGCCGGGTCGAAGACCGCGGGCTGGGTCAGGCCCTCGGGGGCGGGGAGGAGGGTGCGGGGCACTGCGTGGCCCGGGCGGGTGCGGTGCTCCGTCGGGGCGGTGTGGGGGATCGGGGCGCCCGGGGTGAGGGCGCGGGTCCAGGGGTCGGTTGTCATGCGGGGCTCCTCTCCGGAGCGGGGGATGCAGGGCTCGGGACGGGACGTCTCGTGGTCGCGTGCGGGTGATCGGGGGCTGGTCGCGCAGTTCCCCGCGCCCCT
>NZ_WWIA01000714.1 GCF_009870065.1 Streptomyces sp. SID5785
TTGAAGAAGATCGAGGTCCAGGGCCTGATCGACGCTCGTGCCGACGCCCACGTCTGACAGACCGTCCGGCCCAGACCGTCCGACACCGCACGGAAAGCCTGAACGATGACCTTCAGTCCCCCCACAGCCCGGCACGTCCACCCGAGCCCACCACGGTCCAGGACCGGCCGCGTGCGCGCGGCATGGACCCTGGCCCTCCTGACGACCCTGTGCGCAGAACTGACCTTCACCGCGGTCGCCGTCCCGAGCACCTGGGTGCTCCTGCCGCTCCTCCTGGTCATGTACGGATGCGGAGTCCTGCTCGTCCGTGAGGCGGTCGTCCGCTGCGGCGGCGGCTGGCCGAGTCTGGTCGCCCTCGGCCTCGCCTACCAGCTGGCCGAGGACGGACTCGGCCTGCAGGCCCTGACCAGCCCGGACATGTACGACGCCGCCGACTGGGGAGTGCGCTCCCTCGGCGTCAACTGGACGTACTGGGAGTCCCAGATCGGTGTGCACGTGGTCCTGAGCGTGCTCCTCCCCGTCATGATCGCCGACCTGCTCTTCCCCCACCTGCGACGCAGGGCCTATCTGCGCACGGGCGGTCTCGGCGTCACCGCGGTGCTGGCCGTCGCCGGCGTGCTCGGTCTGCGCGTCTTCGTCTCGGCCACCGAGGACCCCGGTTACCGCACACCGATCGGCTGGACCGTCGCGTTCCTCATGGCGATCGGCCTGCTGGCGTGGCTCGCCCTGCGGGTGCTGCCGCGCCGCCGGGCGGAGGGGCGGCCGCGGCGCGAGCGGAAGGCGCCGCGCCCCGGCGTGGTCGGCTTCGTGTCGCTGTACCTGACGATGGCGTTCCTGACCACGCTGCTTCCGCTCGGCCTCGGGGACGACCTGCTCCTCGAGGACACGATGTCGAAGCCGTTCATGCTGGTCGTCGCGGCGATGACCGCGATCCCCTTCGCCTGGCTCGCGGTGCGGTGGGGGGCGGCCGTCAACTGGACCGACACGCACCGGCTCTGGCTGATCGGCGGGATCCTCGTCTCCCACACCGCCTTCATGATGCCGGCCTCGCTCGCGAGCGTGTTCATCGGACTGGGCACTCTGTGCCTGGAACTGCTCGCTCTCAGGGCCCTCGCCGGGCACCTCCGACGCCGACAGGAGCCCCGGCCCGTCATGGCGTGACCGGATCGCCCTCGCCCCGGCGGTGCTCCACCGCCGGGGCGATCGGCGTGCGGTCAGTTCCGGGCGCGGCGGCGGGCGATGAGCAGGCCCAGCGCGATCCCGGCGAGCAGGGTGAAGGCCAGCACCGTCCACAGGGGAAGCGTGACCTCGGGCACCCAGAGCCGCACGGCGACCGATTTCGTGTTGGCGGCGATGAACCAGATGGCCAGGGCCCCGATCACGACGAATCCCAGGGTGCGCAGGCGCACCTCACGTCCCTTGACCGTCAGCTTCGACGGTTTGTGCGGCTTATCTGTTTTTGGGGACATAAAGGCATTATCTGCGAGCGGTCGGCTGCGGTCGACCGGAGCTCGTGCCCGTGTCACCGGCTCATCCGCGTGTCCGGGACGCGTCGCGGGGCGGCCGCGTCACGGCACGGCTGTGCCGCCCGGCCTGCACGGCACGGGCGGCACAGCCGGGGAAGGGGTCAGTGACGGCGGCCCGCCTGCGAA
>NZ_WWIA01000715.1 GCF_009870065.1 Streptomyces sp. SID5785
GCGAGACCGTGTTCGTGACCGGCCGCCCCGCGGACACCACGGAGGCGGCGCTGCGCGCGGCCCGGGGTGTGCCCGGCCTCGACGCCGACCGGCTGCGCGCCGACGCGGCGGACCCCCGTGTGCGCGACCTGGTCCGCGCCGACCGTGCCGAGGCCCGCGCCCCGCTGCCCGAGGCGCACCGGGCCGCCGGTGACTCGCCCCACCCGGGCACGGCCAAGGAGACGCACGACGGCCATGTCCGGTACGCCCTGCCGACGTTGCTGCTGCGGACGGACGCCGGGCACCGGCTGGTGCCCGGCTGGCGGCCCTACGCCGAGTACGCCCGCGCGGCCGAGGAGCTGTGCCCCGGGCTGCGTCCGGCGCGGCCCGTCGCCCTGCCCGCCGCGCAGGCGCTCGACCGGTACCGCAGTCTGAGCGGTCCCGAGTGCGCGGTGCTCGCCGCGGGGCCCTGGCCGCCGTCCGGTGCCGTCCGTGTGGACACCCCGGGCGGTCCGCTGTGGCGGCACCCCGACGAGCGATCCGCCCTCGACTGAAGGGCGTTGACCAGCGAAGCAGTCGCGTCCGCCGTATGAGACACCAATAGGTGTCCATTGACACGGGCGGACGGGCGGCCCCAGGATGTGGGGCATGCTCACGACGCACCCCGGTGTGGTGTGCCGCTACGTGGATCTGCGGCGCACCTGTAGCGCCCTCTGTCGCTGATCTCCTGATCCCACGGCCTCCGGTGCCGCGCGCCCAGCCGTCCGCTGCCGCGCACCCGCCGCCCGGACCTGCCGTCCTCCGCTCCTGCCTCACCTCCCCGGGACGCCCCGCGCCCCGCCGCTCCCCGTGTACCCGTGCCCCCGTGCCGCGCCCGACCAGGGCCGCGTCCACGGGCGCCGGTGCACGCCGGGACCGGCCGGTACGCCGGGCGGACGCCACCCCCTTGCCTCGTGACCGCCGCCCGTCCGCCCGCGGGCCCCCGACGAAAGATCCCTCATGCCCGGACGCCCCCTGCTCCGACGCCCCGCCGCATCCCTGCGCACCGCCGGTCTGGTGACCGGCCTGGCCGCACTCCTCGTCCCGGCGCTGACCGCCTGCGGAGGGGACGCTGCATCGGCGAGC
>NZ_WWIA01000716.1 GCF_009870065.1 Streptomyces sp. SID5785
GCCGCTGCCGGACGAGCGGATCTACGACGTCCTCTACGACCGCAGCACGCACCCGGCGGCCTGGCGCCCCTACCCCGACGCGGCCGGGCTGCTGCGGGCGCTGCGCGAGCGCGGGGTGCCGGTCGGCGTCGTGAGCAACATCGGCTGGGATCCGCGCCCGGTGTTCGTCGAGCACGGCCTCGACCCCTACGTCGACGCGTACGTCCTGTCGTACCGGCACGGCGCGACGAAGCCGGACCCGCGGCTGTTCACGGCAGCGCTCGACGCGCTCGGAGTGGCGGCGGGCGACACGCTGATGGTCGGCGACGACCGCCGCGCGGACGGGGGCGCGGCGGCGCTCGGCTGCGCGACGTACTTCGTCGACCACCTGCCGGCCGACGAGCGGCCGGACGGACTGCGCCCGGTGCTCGGGCTCCTCTGACGCACGGGTCAGAGGCGTCCTGGCCTCCGGGTCGCTCGACAAGTGGGGGCTGGCATCTCGGACACGCTCGCGACCGGGCTGCCGTCGGAGGGCGCGAGCACGGGTGTACCCGTGGGGCCGCGAGGTGAAGGGCATGCGCAGCCTCGTCGGCCGGGTGTATCGACTCGGGCCTGCTTCTTCGGAGTGGAGGCTGAACAGCTCAAGGTCAGCCAGACCCGCTGACACAGCAGATGATCTGGCGGGGTAAGCTGGCATTCCATGGCAATAAGCTCCGCTCTGTGGTCCTTCGCCCTTGTTGTAGGGCTTCTCACTCTGACCCCCGGACTCGACACGGCGCTGATCTTGCGCACGTCAGCCCTCGGCCGACGCAGGAGAGCCTGGGGCGTCGTCCTCGGGATCCAGACCGGCACCCTGGTATGGGGGACGTTCACCTCCCTCGGGGTGACTGCGCTTCTCACGGCCTCCCATCTCGCGTACACCGCGTTGCGTTGGGTCGGCGCCGCTTACCTGATCTGGATGGGGTTCCGCATGCTCCGGGACACCTTCCGGGGCCTTCCTTCGGCAGGCCAGGACGACTCTGCTCCAGCTGCGGGCGTGGACTCGGTCGGCGGAGGCTGGCGGCAGGGGACGCTCACCAACCTCCTGAACCCGAAGATGGGCGCCTTCTACGTCGCCGTCCTGCCTCAGTTCATCCCCCCGGGGACCGGCCACTTCACCATGGGGTTCCTGCTTACCGCGGTGCACATCCTGATCGGTCTGCTGTGGTCCGCCATCCTCATCGGCTTCGCTCGCGTCCTGCAGGGGTGGCTCCGCAGGCCCCAGGCTCGCCGCGTGCTCGACCGGATCACCGGCGGCGTCATCGGCGTCTTCGGCATCAGGCTGGCACTCAGCAACTGACGATCCGCAGGCCAGAGTTCAGCGACATGTTCACAGTGTCCAAGGACCGGATCGGCCGACATCAACAGCCCGCGGTCCGGTGGCTGAGGCCATGCGGATGCGCAGACAGACCGATCACGAGAGCACGAGCTGCAACAGATCGTCGCGCCGGAGCTGCGCGAGCTCGGTGCACTGCCTGCGGACATTGCACGGTCACGTCATCCGGATCGGTGCCGGATCTCCCAGCGCGGTCGGTATCCGCTCCGTGCGCTGTCTTGGGGCTCGCCGGCCCCTCGCCGTCGGCCGGACGGCCAGTGGCGGCCGGTCCCGCGGTGACGTAGCCGTCGCCCGGGGACCGGCCCTGGTGCGGCCGTATCGGACGATCCCCCGCGTCGCCCGATACGGCCGAGCCCGTGCGCACCACACCCCGAGGGGCCGGTGGCCGGGTCGCGTTGAGTATAGTTGGCTGCGAGCCAGTCAACGCAGGAGTCAAGGATGTCCCCCCGCAGCGCATCGGTCAATGAGGAGTTGCGCCGGCGTTCCCGGGAGCGGCTTCTTCAAGCGGCACTCGAGCTGGTCGGCGAGCGTGGTTACGAGGCGACGACGCTCGGTGACATCGCCGATCGGGCCGGTTCGGCCCGCGGTCTGGTCTCGTACTACTTCCCGGGCAAGCGCCAGCTGCTCCAGTCCGCGGTGCACCGGCTCATGAACCGGACTCTGGAGGAGGCGCTGGAGCGGGAGCCGCACACGCAGGACGGGGACGAGCGGCTGGCCCGCGCGATCGACGCGATCCTGGGGCTCGCCCGCGACGAGCCGGTGCTGATGCGCACGCACATGGCGGGCATCCTGCAGGCCGAGGGGTTCGTGCAGTGCGCCGAGCAGCAGCGGCTCGCGGAGCTGCTGCGGGACACGGTGCTGCGGCACGGCACGCTCGACGTGGACCGGGACTATCCGATGCTGCGCGCCCTGCTGATGGGTGCGGTGTTCGCGGTTCTGGTGCCGGGTGCGCCGATGCCGATGACGACGATGCGCACCGAGCTGTTCGAGCGGTACGGGCTGGCATGGGAGCGGGGCTTCCCGCCGGACGACGCCGTCGTGGACGACGAGGGGTCCGGGGAAAGCCCCGCACACGGCCGTGCGGCCGATTTCTCGCGCTACTTCGAGCCGTTGCGCCCCGTGGAGCGGGACGGTCAGTCGAAGTAGTCCGGCTGCGTCTGGACGTTGAGCTCGCGCTGCCGGACGCGCTCGGCCGGGTCGGTGCGCCGGTCGTCGATCTTCAGGACGTCGAAGCCCTTCTCGATGTCGTTCGAGTAGATGTAGCCGTTGTAGTAGTACGCGGACCAGGAGCCGCCGACGGCGAGTTCGTCGGTGGTCAGCGGGCCGCGCTCGAAGTAGGCGATCTCCCGGGGCTTCGCCGAGTTCGTGAAGTCCCAGACGGAGACACCGCCCTGGTACCAGGCCTGGACCATGATGTCCTTGCCCTTGACCGGGATCAGCGAGCCGTTGTGGGCGACGCAGTTCTCGGTGTCGGCCTGGTGGCGCGGGATCTTGTAGTAGCTCTTGAAGACGAGCTTGCGCTTGTCGCCCTTGCCGACGATGTCGTAGATGCCGTCGGCGCCGCGGTCCGGGCCGATCTCGGCGTTGCAGGTGGCCGCTCCGCCGCCGCCGAGCTCGTCGGTGAACACGACCTTGTCGGCCTTCTGGTTGAAGGTCGCGGAGTGCCAGAACGCGAAGTTGACGTTGTCCTGGACCTGGTCGATGACCCGCGGCTTCTCCGGGTTCTTGATGTCGAACAGGATGCCGTCACCCATGCAGGCACCCGCCGCGAGGTCCTTGGAGGGCAGGACCGTGATGTCGTGGCAGCCGGTGGTCTTGGAGACACCCGGGTTCACCGGACCGCCCGGGTTGCCGCCGCCGTCGGGGCCCTCACCGGGGAACAGGACGGGGAAGCCGACGACCGCCGCCTTCTGCGGGGCCTTGCGCGGCACCTTGATGACGGAGATGCCGTCGTGCGGGGGCTGGCAGTCCGGGAAGGTGGCGCTCGGCGAGTACGACGAGACGTACACGTACACGTTCTTCTTCTCCGGCACCAGCGTGTGCGTGTGCGAGCCGCAGGCGGTCTCGACCGCGGCGACGTACTTCGGGTTGCGCTTGTCGCTGATGTCGAAGACCTTCATGCCCTCCCAGGACGACTTCTCGGTCGCCGGCTGGGTGGTCGAGGCGCAGGAGTCGTCGCTGCGGGAGCTGTCCGTGGACAGGAACAGCAGGTTCCCGGAGACGGAGACGTCGTTCTGGGACCCGGGACACAGCACCTGGGCGACGGTTCTCGGCGCCTTGGGCCTGCTGATGTCGTAGATGCGGAAGCCGTCGTAGTTGCCCGCGAAGGCGTAATTGCCCTGGAACGCGAGGTCCGTGTTGAAGTCCGCCAGCGCGTCCTTGGGGATGTTGGTGAGGTGTTCGATGTTGTCGGAGTGGACGACCTCGTCCTGGCCGGGTATCTCACCGGCGGCTATCGCGGCCTCGGCCTCCTTCTCGGCGGTGCGCGAGACGGACCGGGGCGCGGTGGCGGTGTCGCCCGGATCCGGGGTCGCCGACACGGGTCCGGCCGCGAGCAGGGCCGCGAGCAGTCCGGCCGCGGCCGTGGCAACTCCCAGTCGTCTGCGCCGCGTTCGGGTGGAGTCCTGCAACAGGGTCACTGTGGTCTCCCTGGTTGACGGTGACGTCATCGATCCGTGAACAGTTCACGGATCCCCCGAGTATCGTCTTCCTCATGCACAGATCAACAGATGGCAACAAGCTCGTCATGAAACTTGCTGTTCCCACGTTGGTCGCGGCCGCGGCACTGGCTCTCGCCGGATGCGACGCGGGCGGCGCGGAGGCGGACGGCGCGGACAACTCCCGCGCGTCCAGCGGCCCTTCGGTCATCGCGCCGGGGAAACCGGGCGAGGCGGCGGAGACGCTGTCGGCGAAGGACGCCGCGTCACGGGGCTCCGACGACACCCCCAACTCGGCGGACGTCTCCTACGCGCAGATGATGATCCTGCACCACGCACAGGCCCTGAAGATGACCGAACTCGCCCCGGACCAGGCGGATTCGACGCCGGTGAAGCGGCTCGCCGAGCGGATCACGGCGTCCCAGAAGCCGGAGATCGCGACGATGCGCGGCTGGCTGAAGCAGCACGGCCGCAAGGAGGCCCCGTCGGGGCATCACGCGCACGACACGATGCCGGGGATGGCCACCGAGGCCCAGCTGAAGCAGTTGCGGGCGGCGCGCGGCAAGGCCTTCGACTCCCTGTTCCTCAAGCTGATGATCACGCACCACCAGGGGGCGGTGACCATGGCCACGGACGTGAAGGGCGACGGGAACAACATCCAGATCGAGGAGATGGCCGACGACGTGATCGCGCAGCAGAGCGCCGAGATCGAGCGGATGCGCGCGATGTGACCCGCGGTGCGCGCGCCGGCACGGTCCGCCGTGCCGCGCACGCCGCGGCCCTCCCCGGCGGCGGTCCGCGGTGCCATCCTGAGAGTCAGGAGCGCACCAGCGGAAGGAGCCGCCCGTGCCGCACTTCGCCGTCGTCGGATCGGGTCCGAGCGGGGTCTACACCGCGCAGGGCCTGCTGAGCCAGGACCGCGTGCCCGGTCTGCGGGTGGACGTCCTGGACCGGCTGCCGTGCCCGTACGGCCTCGTGCGCTACGGGGTCGCGCCGGACCACGAGAAGATCAAGTCGCTGCAGAGCACGCTGCGCGCGGTGCTCGAGGAGGAGCGGGTGCGCTTCCTCGGCGGCGTCGAGGTGGGGCCCGCGCTGCCGCCGGAGCGACTGCTCGGGCTGTACCACGGGGTCGTGTACTGCGTGGGGGCCGCGGCCGCGCGCCGGCTCGGGATTCCCGGCGAGGACCTGCCCGGCAGCTGGTCGGCGACGGACTTCGTGGCCTGGTACAGCGCGCATCCGGACGCGGTCGACGCCGGGTTCGTCCGGGACGTGCGTGCGGCGGTGGTGATCGGCGTCGGGAACGTGGCGGTGGACGTGGCCCGGATGCTGGCCCGGGGCCGGGCCGAGCTCACGCCCACCGACATGCCGCAGGCGGCGCTCGCCACCCTGACCGGGAGCGGGGTGCGGGACGTGTTCGTGGTGGGGCGGCGGGGCCCGTCGCAGGCCAGGTTCACCACCAAGGAGCTGCGGGAGCTGGGAACGCTGCCGGACACGGACGTCGTCGTGGACGAGCGGGAGCTGGCGCTCGACCCCGGCTACGCGGACCCGTCGGCGCTGCCCTCGGCGACCCGCCGCACCATCGAGGTGCTGCGGGACTGGGCGGCCCGCCCCGGCACCGGCGCGGGCCGCCGGATCCATCTGCGGTTCTTCCTGCGGCCCGTGGAGATCACGGGGCGGCGGGGACGGGTCGCGGGCGTCCGTCTCGAGCGGACACGGCCGGACGGGGACGGCGGGGTGCGCGGCACGGGCGGGTACGAGGAGATCGGCGCACAGCTCGTGCTGCGCTCGGTGGGCTACCGCGGAATGCCCCCGGACGGGCTGCCGTTCGACCCGGTGCGGGGCACGGTGCCGCACGACGCGGGGCGGGTGCTGCGCGGGGGCCGGCCCGCACCCGGCGAGTACGTGGCGGGCTGGATCAAGCGCGGGCCCACCGGCGTGATCGGCACCAACCGCTCGTGCGCCAAGGAGACCGTGGCCTCACTGCTCGCCGACGCGCCGGGACTGCTCGGCCGGGACCTCGACGGTGATCCGCTGGACGGGCTGCGGGCCGCCGGTCTGCATCCGGTGGACTGGGCGGGCTGGCGGGCGATCGAGCGGGCCGAGGCGGAACTCGGGCGGACGCTGGGCCGCGACACGGTCAAGATCCCTGACTGGCACGGCCTGTTGAGCGCCGCGCACGGCATCTGACGGATCCGGCCGGTCAGCCGTCGAGCCGGGCCGCCTGCCGGGCCGCCGCGTCGAGGACACGGTCGATCAGGCCGGGGAAGAGGGCGTCCAGATCGGCCCGGCGCAGCCCGTTGAGCTTCGCGGTGCCCCGGTAGACCTGCTCGATCACGCCGCTCTCGCGCAGCACGCGGAAGTGGTGCGTGGACGTGGACTTGGTGACGGGCAGCTCGAAGGCCGAACAGGACAGCTCCGCGTCGCCGGCGGCGGCCATCTCGCGGACGACCGCGAGGCGCATGGGGTCGGACAGGGCGTGCAGCACCGCCTCGAGACGGATCTCCTCGCGCGCCGGGTGTGCGAGGGCACGGCTGCCGGTGGACTGCGGTGCGGCGGTGCTCATGGGACGGCTCCTTGTGTCTGTGCTCTGCGCTCTGCGCTCCGTGCGGCGTCCGCACTCCGCACGGCCTTGTCGTGGCCGGGCGCACGTACGGCTGCGCGCCCCGGCCCTCCGGTACGGGCATTGTACGAGACTCCTCGTAGTTTGACAGATGCCGTACTACGATGCCTATCGTACGAGCCGAGCCTGTGGCCGTGCCGACGGGCACGTACCCGAAGCACTGAATGGAGTCCCCCGTGAGCGCGCTGTTCGAGCCCTACACCCTGCGGTCCGTCACCGTCCCCAACCGGGTCTGGATGCCGCCGATGTGCCAGTACAGCGCCGCCCCCGACGGCCCGCTCGCGGGCGCGCCCACCGACTGGCACTTCCAGCACTACGGCGCACGGGCGGCCGGCGGCACCGGGCTCATCGTCGTCGAGGCCACGGCGGTCACCCCCGAGGGCCGGATCTCCCCGTACGACCTCGGGATCTGGAACGACGAGCAGGTCGCCGCGTTCCGCCGGATCACCGCGTTCCTGAAGTCGCAGGGCACGACGCCCGGCATCCAGCTCGGACACGCGGGCCGCAAGGCCTCCACCGATCGCCCGTGGAAGGGCGGCGCCCCGGTCGGGCCCGAGGCGCACGGCTGGCAGCCGGTGGCGCCGAGCGCGGTCCCGTTCGACGAGCGGCACCCGGTGCCGACGGCCCTCACGACCGAGCAGATCCACGAGATCACCGGGCAGTTCGCGGACGCCGCGCGCCGGGCGCTCGCCGCCGGGTTCGAGGTCGTGGAGCTGCACGGCGCGCACGGCTATCTGATCGGCCAGTTCCTGTCCCCGCACTCCAACCACCGCACCGACGAGTACGGCGGCTCGTACGCGAACCGGACCCGCTTCGCGCTGGAGGTCGTCGACGCCGTGCGCGCCGTGTGGCCCGAGGACCTGCCGCTCTTCTTCCGGATCTCCGCGACCGACTGGCTGGCGGACGGCGAGGGCTGGACCGCCGACGACACCGTGCGCTTCACCGCCGCACTGCGCGAGCGCGGCGTGGACCTCATCGACGTGTCGACCGGAGGCAACGCGTCCGGTGTCCGCATCCCGGTGGGCCCGGGCTACCAGGTGCCGTACGCGACGCGCGTGCGCACCGAGGCCGGGGTGCCCGCGGCGGCGGTCGGGCTCATCACCGAGCCGGAGCAGGCGGAGAAGATCGTCGCCAACGGCGAGGCGGACGCGGTCCTCATCGGCCGCGAACTGCTGCGCGACCCGTCGTTCGCCCGCCGGGCGGCGCGCGAGCTCGGCGCCGACGTGCACGTGCCCGACCCGTACCACCGCTCGGTCTGACCCGCGCCTTCCGGCCCCCGTCCCGGGGCCCCGACGGACGTCACGCCCCCTGCGCCGCGCGCAGGGGGCGTGACGCATGCCTCACCGGCTTAACTTGCCTTTCAGATGCAACAATTCATACCGTGCTGCCATGCGGCTGACACGCTTCACGGACCTGGCACTCCGCGTGCTGATGCGCCTCGCGGTCGAGGAGGGGGAGCTCCCCACCACGCGCGAGGTCGCGGCGACGATGGAGGTGCCGTACACCCACACCGCGAAGGCCGTCGCCAAGCTCCAGCACATGGGGCTCGTCGAGACCCGGCGCGGCCGGGGCGGGGGCCTCGCCCTCACCCCCGCCGGACGCTCGGCCTCCGTCGGCGCCCTGGTGAGGGACCTGGAGGGGCCCGGTGACGTCGTGGACTGCACGGGAACGACGCCGTGCCCGCTGCGCGCCGCGTGCCGGCTGCGCGGGGCGTTGCGCACGGCCCAGGAGGCGTTCTTCGCCTCGCTGGACCCGCTGACCCTCGCGGATCTGGTCACGGCACCCACCGGCCCCCTGCTCCTGTCGCTGTCACCCCGCCGCGACGCGGACTGAGCGCGGCCCCACCACCGGCACCACCCTGAGGGCGGGACGCTCCGGCCTTTAATCGGAATCTGAGATGCATATTTCTGTGCACTCAGACAGAACAAGAACAACACGAACACAACAAGGAGACCCGCTGATGCTCACCGAACCGTCGGCCGCCGTCGTCCGCGCCACTCTGCCCGCCGTCGGCGCCGCCATCGAGGAGATCACCGGGCTGTTCTACGAGAAGCTGTTCAGGGCCCACCCCGAGCTGCTGCGCGACCTGTTCAACCGGGGCAACCAGGCGGCCGGCAGCCAGCGGCAGGCGCTCGCGGGCTCCATCGCGGCCTTCGCCACCCGTCTCGTGCACCGTCCCGACGAGCGGCCCGACGTGGTGCTGGGCCGCATCGCGCACAAGCACGCCTCGCTCGGCGTGCTCCCCGAGCAGTACCCGATCGTGCACGAGCACCTGTTCGCGGCGATCTCCGAGGTGCTCGGCGACGCCGTCACACCCGAGGTCGCGCGCGCCTGGGACGAGGTGTACTGGCTGATGGCGAACGCCCTCGTCGCGATCGAGCGGCGGCTCTACGCCGCGCAGGGCGTGGCCGCCGGTGATGTGTGGCGCGCGTGGGAGGTCGTGTCCCGCACGGATGCCACCGCGGACGTCGCCGCCTTCGTGCTGCGCCCGGCCGACGGCGACAGCGCGCCCGCGTTCCGCGCGGGACAGTACGTCTCGGTCCAGGTCGAACTGGCCGACGGCGCCCGGCAGATACGCCAGTACAGCCTGACCGGCGCCCCCTCCGCGGCGACGCGCTCGATCGCCGTCAAGCGCGTACCCGGCACGGACGGCACCCCGGACGGCGAGGTCTCGCAGCACCTGCACACGCACGTCCGCCCCGGCGACCTGCTGCGCGTCTCCGCGCCCTACGGCGACCTGGTCCTCGAGGCCGACGGCGCTCCGCTGCTGCTCGCCTCGGCCGGCATCGGCTGCACGCCCATGCTGGCCATGCTCGACGACCTGGCGGGCACCGGCCACGACGCCCCGGTGACCGTCCTGCACGCCGACCGCTCCCCCGCGACCCACGCCCTGCGCGAGGACCACGAGGCCCTCGCCGCGAAGCTCCCCGACGCGGCCGTGCACTTCTGGTACGAGCAGGGCGGCGCCGGTGACCGCACCGGCCTGATGGACCTCTCGGACGTCACGGTCGCACCCGGTACGCGGGCGTATCTGTGCGGCCCGCTGCCCTTCATGCGCGCCGCGCGCGGACAACTGCTCGCCAAGGGCGTCGCGGCCGCCGACATCCACTACGAGGTCTTCGGCCCCGACCTGTGGCTCGCGGCGGCCTGACACCCGCACTGAGCTGCGAGGACCCTCTCGCCGATGCCCGTTGTCAGTGCGGGGGTGCAGACTGGCGGATACCTGGAGACAACGACGTTTCGGAGGTGTTCGGCATGACCGATGTGCTGCTGGCCGTGGGCACGCGCAAGGGGCTGTTCCTGGGGCGCCGCGGCCCGGACGGGACCTGGGGATTCGACGAGAGCCCCTACTTCAACGCGCAGGCGGTGTACTCGGTCGCCATCGACACCCGCAAGGCGGTGCCCAGACTGCTCGTGGGCGGCGACAGCGCGCACTGGGGCCCCTCCGTCTTCCACTCGGACGACCTCGGCCGCACGTGGACCGAGCCCGCGGCCCCCGCGGTCAGGTTCCCGCAGGACACCGGCGCCTCGCTGGAGCGGGTGTGGCAGCTGCACCCGGCGGCGGCCGAGCCCGGTGTGGTCTACGCGGGCACCGAGCCCGCCGCGCTGTACCGCTCGCAGGACCGGGGCGAGTCCTTCGAGCTGTGCCGCCCGTTGTGGGAGCACCCCACGCGCACGCGGTGGGTGCCGGGCGGGGGCGGCGAAGGCCTGCACACGGTCCTGACCGATGCGCGTGACCCGCAGGCGCTGACCGTGGCCGTGTCCACCGCCGGCGTGTTCCGCTCGCAGGACGGCGGCGCCAGCTGGTCCCCGTCGAACTCGGGGGTGTCCGCGGTGTTCCTGCCGGACCCCGACCCCGAGTTCGGCCAGTGCGTGCACAAGGTGGCCCGGGACGCGGCCGACCCGGACCGGCTGTACCTCCAGAACCACTGGGGCGTGTGCCGCAGCGACGACGGCGGCGCGAAGTGGACGGACATCGGCGCGGGTCTGCCCTCCACGTTCGGCTTCGCGGCGGCCGCGCACCCGCACCGCGGGGACACCGCGTACCTCTTCCCGATCAACGCGGACGCGGACCGGGTCCCCGCCGACCGCCGCTGCCGGGTCTTCCGCACCTCCGACGCGGGGCGCAGCTGGGAGCCGCTGGAGCACGGCCTGCCGCAGGAGGACCACTACGGCACGGTGCTGCGCGACGCCCTGTGCACGGACGACGCGGACCCGGCCGGCGTCTACTTCGGGAACAGGAACGGGGAGGTGTACGCATCGGGCGACGACGGCGACAGCTGGCGGCAGTTGGCCTCCCACCTGCCGGACGTGCTGTGCGTGCGGGCGGCGATCGTGGGCTGACACCGGGCGGCGCGCGGCGCGGGGTCCGGCCTTCGCACCCGGCCCTCCGGCCGCCGCGTGAAACGCCCGCCCGCCGCGGCAGTAGGGTGACGCCGTGGCACCACGACCTCTGCATGAAATCGTCGAAGCGGGCTGGGCGAAGGCCCTGGAACCCGTGTCCGGGCAGATCACCGCGATGGGGGACTTCCTGCGCGCCGAGATCGCGGCGGGCCGTACCTACCTGCCGTCGGGGGCGAACGTGCTGCGCGCGTTCCAGCAGCCCTTCGACGAGGTGCGGGTCCTGATCGTCGGCCAGGACCCCTACCCCACGCCGGGGCACGCGGTGGGCCTGTCGTTCTCGGTCGCGCCCGAGGTGCGCCCGCTGCCGCCGAGCTTGCTCAACATCTACCGCGAGCTGAACGCCGACCTGGGCGTGCCCCAGCCGGCCAGCGGGGACCTGACCCCGTGGACCCGGCAGGGCGTGCTGCTGCTCAACAGGGCGCTGACGGTGGCCCCGCGGCGCCCCGCCTCGCACCGCGACAAGGGCTGGGAGCAGGTCACCGAGCAGGCGATCCGGGCACTGGCGGCGCGCGGCGGCCCGCTGGTCTCCGTCCTGTGGGGCCGCGACGCGCGCAACACCCGGCCCTGGCTGGGCGATTACCCGGCGATCGAGTCCCCGCACCCCTCCC
>NZ_WWIA01000717.1 GCF_009870065.1 Streptomyces sp. SID5785
GTGAAGGCGTTCAACCTCTGCCACGAGGACGTGTGGCGCATGCGCCCGCCGGTCTTCGACGGCCGCCCGCTCGCCGTACCCGTGTGCGGGGACGACCGTGCGGCACTCGCGTTCGTGAGGGGGCTGATTCGAGACGTGGGGTGCACGCCCGTGGCCGGTGGCGGCCTGGAACGCGCAGGGCTGTTGGAGGCGACCGCCGCCCTGTTCATCGCGCTGTGGGTGGGTGAGGGAGCGGACGTGCAGGCGATCGCACCGCCGTTGGACTGTGCGGCGGGACCTGGTGCGCAGGCGCTCCCGGAGACGGCGACGCCCTGAGGAGACCTGGTGCGCGGCAGCGCCGACCGGGCGTGCCGTCCGACGGCTCAGGCTCGCACCGGGGCGTGCCACCGACTGACCGAATCACGCCAGAGCCGGGCTCCCGGCAACGGAAGGGGCTTTACCCGGAGATGACCGCACGCTACGTTCCGTGTCATGTCCGAACCCGCTGGCCCGTTACCGGGCCGGTCAGCCACGGAGCTGAACGCGCAGATCCGTGAACTGATGCTGCAGACCGGTGGCTTCCTGAACGAGAAGCAGCGCCGTGAGTACGCCGCCCTGGTGGCCGCCTGGTGGTCCGCGGTCGACGGCGAACGCTCGCTTCCCGTCCCCGTGGCTCCCGCTCAGGTGCCGGACGTCCCACGTCAGCGCCGGGCGCGGGACGCGGTCGGCGCCTGGCGTGCGCGGTGAAGGGGCCTGATTCCGGCTGGACTTGACGGCGGCCCGACCGCGCGGCAGTCCTGCCCGAAGGGCGGCGGACGGCCGCCGGCTCGGCAGGCCGTGTCCGCCGTCACTCCCTCACAGGTCAGGCCTCACGCGTCAGGCCTCACGCGTCAGGCCGCATCCGCGGTCACCCGCGGCTCGTCCGCCGGGTGCGTCAGGCGGATGACCAGCGCCGCGATCAGCCCGCCGACCAGCGGGGCCACGATGAACAGCCACAGCTGGGACAGCGCCTGACCACCGGCGAACAGGGCCGGGCCGAGCGACCGGGCGGGGTTCACGGAGGTGCCGGTCAGCGGAATGCCGACGATGTGGATGACGCCGAGCGCGAGCCCGATCGGCAGCCCGTCGAATCCGACCACGGCCACCTTGCTCGTCACCGCGAGCACCACGTAGGCGAGGAGGAACGTCAGCACGGTCTCGGCGAGGAACGCGCCACCGCCGCTCAGCCCGACGTCCGACCGGCTCCCGTAGCCGTTCGAGCCGAAGGCGCCACTCGTCTTCAGGCCCGGGATCGACTGGACCAGCCAGTACAGCAGCGCGGCACCGGCGATCGCGCCGGCGAACTGCGCGACCCAGTACAACACCGCTCGTCGTACGTTGATCCTGCCCGCCGCGAGCATCGCGAGCGTGACGGCCGGATTGACGTGACAGCCCGAGATCGGGCCGATGGCGTAGGCGAGTGCGAGCAGGGTGAACCCGAAGGCGAGGGCCACACCCAGGGGCCCCATGAACTCCAGGCCGATGACCGCCGCGCCGACAGCGAAGAACACCAGTAGGAGGGTGCCGAGGAATTCGGCGACGACAGCACGTTGTTCGGATCGCTCCATGACCGCATCAGCCTCCTCGTGGAGTGAGGGGAACGAGAGCAGTTTGTTGCCTTCGTCCACCATGGTGCGCCCAGGAGAGTGATCTCTCATGTCGAGCCAGGGTGCGCGTGCCCCGGTCCGGCGGCTCAAGTGGCCGCGCCTCTCACCTGCTGGTACGGTGCCCCGCCCGCGGCACATCTGCCGGGTGGCGCGGCGCCGGCTGAACGCCGTCCCGGGGCTCAGGACACCGGCGGTGCGTGATGGCGCCTGCCGACCGCCCGCGCCTCCTCCAGCACGGCGGCGTCCTCGATCCGGTCCGCGCGCACGACGACGTCGGCCCCGGCCGGCGTCACCAGGGAGCGGCTGAAGAGGACCACCGCCCACGCGTCGTCGGGGCCCGTCTCGGCCACTTCCCATTCGCTGGAGAGAACGGACAGCACGCCACGGCCGCGCCAGCGGTAGACGGATCCCGGACGCGTGGCCAGCCGGGTGTCGACGCCGACGATCCGGCGCCGTCGTCCGCTCCGGGTGCGATAGGCGACCACGTCGGTCATCGTCTGGTCGCCAGGCCCGCCGGACCTCAGCGGGGTGTACGTGAACGTCGCCTCGGTGCGCCGGTCGCCCTGCCACATGGGGAACGAGGAGCAGACGATGTGCCAGGTGCCGGCCAGCCGGTCAGGGGTGACATCGAGTGGATCATCCATGGGGGAGACCCTACGAGACCCTGGGCCGCACGAACGGGGGCCGGCGGTGTCAGATCCGGCTCATGGACGCCATCGCGTGCAACAGCTCGCTCACCACGATCCCGTCCCCCTGCTGCCCGGCCGCCGCCTGGGCCGGTGTCAGATGCCCCGCTGCGAGCCGGCAGAACTCCAC
>NZ_WWIA01000718.1 GCF_009870065.1 Streptomyces sp. SID5785
TGAGCGCGCCAGATAGACCTGACCCATACCGCCCGCGCCCAGCCGGCCGAGCAGCCGGTACGCCCCGATGCGCTGCGGGTCTGCCGGCCCGAGCCGGTCGAGTCTCTCCATGCCGCGCCACCCTCCCCCGAATTGTGAGCAACAGCCCGAGAATAGTGCGGACCTACGACAGAGAGTGCGGCGTCGGCCCGTACGGTTCCGTAACGGACGCGACACGACAGACTGTCGTGTTCCACGGCAGGGCGCAGACAGGACGCCGATGGTGTGCGCACGGGCCGGGCCCTTACCCTCGGGCCCATGACCCCTCAGCCGAATCCCCAGGTCGGCGCCGCCGTCAAGGCCGCGGACCGCAAGCACGTGTTCCACTCCTGGTCCGCACAGGAGCTCATCGACCCGCTCGCCGTCGCCGGTGCCGAAGGCTCGTACTTCTGGGACTACGACGGCAACCGCTACCTCGACTTCACCTCCGGGCTCGTCTACACGAACATCGGGTACCAGCACCCGAAGGTCGTCGCCGCGATCCAGGAGCAGGCCGCGAAGATGACGACCTTCGCGCCCGCGTTCGCCGTCGAGTCGCGCTCGGAGGCCGCACGCCTCATCGCCGAGCGCACCCCCGGCGACCTCGACAAGATCTTCTTCACGAACGGTGGCGCGGACGCCGTCGAGCACGCCCTGCGCATGGCCCGGCTGCACACCGGCCGCCCCAAGGTGCTCTCCGCGTACCGCTCGTACCACGGCGGCACCCAGCAGGCGATCAACGTGACCGGTGACCCGCGGCGCTGGGCCAGCGACAGCGGCACGGCGGGCGTCGTGCGCTTCTGGGCGCCGTACCTGTACCGCTCGCGCTTCTACGCGCAGAACGAGGAGCAGGAGTGCGCGCGGGCGCTCGAGCACCTGGAGACCACGATCCAGTTCGAGGGTCCGGAGACGATCGCCGCGATCATCCTGGAGACCGTCCCGGGCACGGCCGGCATCATGCTGCCGCCCGCCGGTTACCTCGCGGGCGTGCGCGAGCTGTGCGACCGGTACGGGATCGTGTTCGTGCTCGACGAGGTCATGGCCGGGTTCGGGCGCACCGGCGAGTGGTTCGCCGCCGACCTGTACGACGTGACGCCCGACCTCCTGACCTTCGCCAAGGGCGTCAACTCGGGGTACGTGCCGCTCGGCGGCGTCGCGATCTCCGGTGCGATCGCCGACACCTTCGGCAAGCGGCCCTACCCGGGCGGTCTGACGTACTCCGGGCACCCGCTGGCCTGCGCCGCCGCCGTCGCCACCATCAACGTGATGGAGGAGGAGGGCATCGTCGCCCACGCCGCGAAGCTCGGCGCGGACGTCGTCGGGCCCGCCCTGCGCGAGCTGGCCGAGCGGCATCCGTCGGTGGGCGAGGTGCGGGGCGTCGGCATGTTCTGGGCGCTCGACCTCGTGCGGGACCGGGAGACGCGGGAGCCGCTCGTGCCGTACAACGCGGCGGGTGAGGCGAATGCGCCGATGGCGGCGTTCGCGGCGGCGGCGAAGGCGAACGGGCTGTGGCCCTTCGTCAACATGAACCGTACGCATGTCGTGCCGCCGCTCAATGTCTCCGAGGCGGAGATCAAGGAGGGGCTGGCGGCGCTCGATGCGGCGCTGACGGCGGCGGACGCACACACCACCTGACCCCGGGGCTCCGCCCGGCCCGGGGTCAGGCCCGGCCCGGGGGCGCGTCCGGCTCGGGGCGCGCCGGGCCGGGGGCGCCGCTTGAATCGGGGCCCTGCCCGGCCCGGGCCGTGGTGCCGCCCTGCTCCCACCGTCCCGCCCCCTCCG
>NZ_WWIA01000719.1 GCF_009870065.1 Streptomyces sp. SID5785
TGTGCCGCACCCTGGACGTACGGCGCGCGCCCGGGGGCCGTCCCCCGCCGGGCCACCGCGCCCGCATCCCACCGGGCGAGCTGACCGAGCGAGGTCGACATGAGCGCAGACGAGATCCACGAGCGCCTCCAGCAGATGCGGGAGAAGGCGAAGGAACTCCAGGACACGGCGGAGCACACGAACGACCCCGGGGAGCGGCAGCGTCTCGAGGAGAAGTCCAGGAAGCTCCGGGCGCGCACCGAGCAGGAGAGCGCGATGCGCAGCGGGGACATCTATCCCATGGAGTGACGCCCGCCCGGTCGGTGTGCCGGTCCGTGCGTGCGTGCCTGTGTGCCTGTGTGCAGGTGTGCAGGTGTGCCTGAAGCCTGCTTGAAACCGTGCGCACGGGGAACCCGGAGGGCGTCCGGTTCTGCCTCCCAGGCACCACGACAGGGAGTGAACGACCATGACGACCCTCACGATCGACCCCGGCGACAAGCAGTTCTACCACCGGTCCCCCGATGCCTGGATGCCGGAGGACCGGCCGCGCGGCGGCG
>NZ_WWIA01000720.1 GCF_009870065.1 Streptomyces sp. SID5785
CGTGGTCTTGCCGACGCCGCCCTTCTGGTTGCACATCGCGATGATCTTCGCCGGGCCGTGGTCGGTCAGCGGTCCTGGGATCGGGAAGTACGGGAGCGGGCGCCCGGTCGGGCCGACGCGCTCCCGGCGCTGACGGGCAGCGTCCGGGGCGAGCGTGGCCGCGTACTCGGGGTCGGGCTCGTACTCGGCGTCGGGGTCGTAGAAGTGCCCCTCGGGCAGTTCGTCGTAGTCGGCGAAGTGGCTGTGTGTGTCGCCACTTCGGTCGCCGGCCATGGCGTTCACGTGATGGCCATCCATGCTCTGGTGTGCTGTCTGCGTCGGCATCTGCGTCGTCTGCGGGGGGCTGCTGCTGTTGCCGCTCTGGTGGGCCGCGAAGGTGCGTACAGCGACGGAGCCGACAGCCTGAAGCCCCGCGGGTCCCTGTCCGCCCGGCTGGCCACCTCCGGGAGTAAATGTCGACTCATTCACAAGTCGTCTTACCTCCTTGGACATGACCAGGAACATTTATCGATAGGTCAGCGTGGCACCATGCCGACGGTTGGCGACTCTATGGCGTGTCACCGCTCCGCAGCAACACAATCCACCGGACCCGGCACGTTGTGTCGGCACTTCAGCGACAACGGAACACCCTCATGTCAAGGGCGTACGACGGTTCTTCGTTACGTTTCGCGACTGCGCGAATCGGTTAAAGAGTTACGTTCCGCGCGAGTTGACCATGTGCGGACGCATGCCGTGGCCACAGACGTACGGCCGGACCTCTGACAAGGTCCGGCCGTAGGCGTGAGATTGACGACTTCCGTTGACGCCGCCCGGGAGCGGGTCAGCCCAGCAGGGTCTCCAGCTCGAGGTGCTCCAGGCCGTGCGCCTCGGCGACCTCCTTGTAAACGACCTTGCCGTCATGGGTGTTGAGACCCAGGGCCAGCGCGGGGTCACGGCGCAGCGCCTCGACCCAGCCGCGGTCGGCCAGCTCGACGATGTACGGGAGCGTCGCGTTGGTCAGCGCGTACGTCGACGTGTTCGGCACGGCGCCCGGCATGTTGGCGACGCAGTAGAAGACCGAGTTGTGGACCGGGAAGGTCGGCTCGGCGTGCGTCGTCGGGTGCGAGTCCTCGAAGCAGCCGCCCTGGTCGATCGCGATGTCGACAAGGACACTTCCGGGCTTCATGCGCGACACCAGCTCGTTGGTGACGAGCTTCGGAGCCTTGGCACCCGGGATGAGGACGGCGCCGATGACGAGGTCGGCCTCGAGGCAGGCCTTCTCCAGCTCGAAGGCGTTGGAGACGACGGTCTGGATCTTCGTGCCGAAGATCTTGTCGGCTTCCTTGAGCTTGTTGATGTCCTTGTCGAGCAGGGTCACGTGGAAGCCCATGCCGATGGCAATCTGCGCGGCGTTCCAGCCGGAGACGCCGCCGCCGATGACGACGGCCCGGCCGGCCGCGACGCCGGGGACGCCGCCGGGCAGGACGCCGCGGCCGCCGTTGGCGGCCATCAGGTGGTAGGCGCCGACCTGCGGGGCGAGGCGGCCCGCGACCTCGGACATCGGGGCGAGCAGCGGCAGCGCGCGGTTCGCCGTCTCGACGGTCTCGTAGGCGATCGCGGTGGTGCCGGACTCCAGGAGCGCGTCCGTGCACTCCTTGGAGGCGGCGAGGTGCAGGTACGTGAAGAGCGTCTGGTCCTTGCGGAGGCGGTGGTACTCCTCGGCGATCGGCTCCTTGACCTTGAGGAGCAGGTCGGCCGTGGCCCAGACCTCGTCGGCCGTGCCGAGGATCTGCGCGCCCGCGGAGACGTACTCCTCATCGGTGATCGACGAGCCGAGGCCCGCGTTCCGCTCGACGACGACCTGGTGGCCGTGGCGCACGAGCTCGTGCACGCCGGCGGGGGTGATGGCCACCCGGAACTCGTTGTTCTTGACCTCGCGGGGGATGCCGACCTTCATCGTCGATCACGGTCCTTGGCTCAGGGGATTTCTCGGGCAATGCAGTACATACCAGCGTGCTGAGGGACACACCAGGAGACACCGCGGAACACCGCAGTGGAGCCAGTCTAATGAAGGTTTTCTTGCTGTCTAGCCTTTCGTTGCATCAATCTTCCGTGGATGCACTACGGATTTCGCAGGCATCGGCGGCTTGTTCCGAAGGTTTTGCCTCCACGGTGAGCTCCTCTCCCAGCATGCGCTCGGCCGCCCCGCGGTGCAGCTTGGCCGCCGCGGGGTCGCCGAGCCGCTCGAGGGTGTCGGCGAGCCGCAGCTGGAGCGCGGCCTGCAGCCGCACGTCGTCGGCCTGCCGGGCCCACTCGACCGCTTCCTGGCAGGTGCGCAGCGACTCCTCGGGCCGCCCCGCGTACTCCTGCACCCGCGCCAGCTCGCTCAACGCCCGCGCCTGCGCGGGCACATCGCCCTGCTTGCGGTACCCGGCCACCGCCGACCGCCAGCTGCGCAGCGCCTCGCCGTACCGGCCCGCGTAGGTGTGCGCCACGGCGATCCGGCCGTGCAGCCGCGCGGCGTCCGCCCGTTCCCCGCGCGCGAGCCGCTGCGCGAGAGCCCTCCCGTACCAGTCCGCGGCCCGCTGCCAGTCCGCCAGCTCCTGGTAGGCGCCGCCTACGGATTCCATCGCGCGGCCCGTCGCGTACGGGTCCCGGGCCGCACGGCCCGCGTCCAGCGCGGCCCGGTAACGGGCCAGCGCCTCCCGGGTGCGCCCCGTCCGCGCGTCGAGATCGGCCAGGTTGAGCAGCGCCGCGGCCCGCTCGCGGGGCAGGTCGCGGCGCTCCGCCACGTCCAGCACCATCCGGTGGATCCCGTACAGGTCGGGGGCCGCCGCCTCGGTGCCGCGGTGCGCGACCAGGGCCCGGGAGAGCGCCGCCATCAGGCGCCGCGCCAGGGTGTCGAGCTCACCGTCGGCCACCGCGAGGCGGGCCGCGGCGAGCAGCGCGGGCCGACGCACGCGCAGCCACTCGGCGGCCGTCGCGGGGTCCTTGAACCGCAGGGCGCTGGGCAGCCCGGCCAGCTTCCTGCGGGCCGGGGAGCCGTCGGGCTCGGTGATCGCACGGCAGGAGGTCAGCAGCCGGACCGTGCGCTCCAGCATGCGGGCGCGGGCCAGCTGCACCTCCCCCGGCCGGTCCTGGGTCTCGGTGAGCCCGCGCAGCAGCGGCACCAGGCAGCCCGGCACCTCGTACTGGGGCAGCGCGGAGCCGACCGCCCGGACGAGGCCGAGCGTCACGAAGTCGTCGAGGGTGGTCTGCGCCGCGGACACGGAGCAGCCGGCCAGGGCGGACGCGGTGTGCGGGTCGACGTGGCCGTCGGGGGCCAGCGCCAGGTAGCGCAGTATCCGCGCGGCGGGCCCGGGCAGCGCCGCGTACGCGTGCCGGAACACCCGGGCGAGCGCCGGGCCCTCGCCGTCCTGGGCGTGCAGCTGTTTGGCCAGGTCGGCCACCGACTCCTTGGGCCGGGCGGCGAGCCAGCCGCCGGCGAGCTCCAGCGCCGCCGGCTCGGCCCCGCACAGCTCGACCAGGGACTCGGCCGAGCGCGGGTCGCAGGTGATGCGGACGGAACCGGTGTGCCGGGTGAGCAGCTCGAGCGCCGACTTGGTGTCCAGGCCGCCGAGCGTGCAGGGGCGCACGTCCGGGATGCCGGTGAGCGGGCCCGCGGAGACGGCGACGACCAGGCAGTCCGGGGTGTCGGGCAGCAGCGGGTCGACCTGCTCGGCGTCCTGCGCGTCGTCGAGGAACAGCACGACGCGGCGCAGGGCGAGCCCCTCGCGCAGCCGCTCGGTGAGGTCGTCGGCCGACTCGCCCGGGGGCGCGGGCAGTTCGAGCGCGTCGAGCAGCTCGCGGGCGACGCGCTCGGTCGGGACGGGGGTGGCGTCGGCGGCGCTCAGCCGGACCCGCAGGGCACCGTCCGGGTAGCGGTCCCCGATCTGGCGGAGCAGTTCCCCGGCGAGTGCGGTGCGGCCGGTACCGGGGCGGCCCGCGATCAGCAGGACCCGGGCGCGGGGGGCCTTGCGGCCGGACAGGGTGTCGAGCCCGGCGCGCTCGATGTCGGACCTGAGCTCGGCCAACTCCCGCCTGCGGCCCAGGAACCGGGGGCCCGGGTCCGCCGCTGTCTCCGTCACGTCGTCCGACTCGACCGCCTGATCCGTCACGGGCCACGCTCCGTCTCACCCATGCCCCTCCGGGGGTCGGCAGGGGCGGGTCCGAGCCTAGTTCAGGGGGTGCGGGTGCCCTTGGCGGGCGGCACGCACGGGTCCCCTGATCGGATCAGCGGATTGTGGGACCGGACGGGGGCTCGCGGCTTCGCCGCTCGGCCTTCCTCGGGGCGATGCGGCGCGCAGCGCCTGTATGTCAGGGGCGCGGGGAACTGCGCGAGAAGCCCCGGCAGACCCGCGCCCGACGGCGCGACAGCGACAGAGAAGAGGTCAGGCCTCGAACGGTCGCGCGGGCCACGGCGCTTCCGCGGGCCGCAGCCCGTCGAGCCCGCCCGCCGAAGCCCGCGCCGCGGCCAGCGACAACGCGCCCACCACGAGGCAGTTGTTGTGCAGGTCCCCGCCGAGCACCCCGGCGACGAGGTCCCCCAGGGGCACCCGTGCCAGCTCCATGTCGGCCTCCTCGTCCTCGACCTCGAAGCGCTCCCCCTCCGCCTCGGAGAGGTCCCGCGCGAGGAAGATCCGGACGGCCTCGGAGCAGCCGCCGGGCGTCGTGTAGACGTCGGTCAGCACGCGCCAGTCCTCCGCCTTGACGTGCGCCTCCTCGTAGAGCTCGCGCTGCGCGGCGTGCAGCGGGTTCTCGCCGGGGATGTCGAGCAGCCCGGCCGGGATCTCCCAGAGCTTCATGTGCACCGGATGGCGGTACTGCTTCAGCACGAGGACGCGGTCCTGCTCGTCGAGCGCGAGCACGGCCACCGAGCCGGGGTGGACCTGGTAGTCGCGGCGGGCCACCGAACCGTCGGGCATGACGACGTCGTCCGTGCGCACGGAGGTCTTGTTGCCGACGAAGGGGGTCTCGGTCGCGCGGACCTCCCACTCCTCGGCGGTGTCCTTGATCGTCGTCATGCCGAACGTCCTCCCAGGTACGCGAAAGAAACCGGGCGCAAAAGAAACCGGGGCACGTGCCGCATAAGGCACGCACCCCGGTCACCGTACATCGCTTGTCCTACAAGCCCTGTCCGGCCCTACTCGGCCGCCGGCTCCGGGGCCGCGGCGGCCGCGACCTTGCGCTCGACGGCGGCCTTGACCAGGCCGGCGAAGAGCGGGTGCGGACGCGTCGGACGCGAGCGCAGTTCCGGGTGGGCCTGGGTGGCGACCAGGTAGGGGTGGACGTCGCGCGGGTACTCGACGTACTCGACGAGCTTGCCGTCCGGGGAGAGGCCGGAGAACTGCAGGCCGGCCTTCTTCTCGAGCTCAGCGCGGTAGGCGTTGTTCACCTCGTAGCGGTGACGGTGGCGCTCCTCGATGTACTCCTTGCCGTCGTACACCTCGCGCACGATGGAGCCCTCGGCGAGCTTCGCCGGGTACATACCGAGCCGCATGGTGCCGCCCATGTCGCCCTCGCCGGCGACGATGTCGAGCTGCTCGGCCATGGTCGAGATGACCGGGTGGGAGGTCGCGGCGTCGAACTCGGTGGAGTTGGCGTCCGGGATGTCGGCCAGGTTCCGCGCGGCCTCGATGACGATGCACTGGAGGCCCAGGCACAGGCCGAGCAGCGGGATCTTGTTCTCCCGGGCGAACTGGATCGCGCCGACCTTGCCGGACACGCCGCGGTCGCCGAAGCCGCCGGGGATGCAGATCGCGTCCACGTCGCCGAGCTGCTTGCGGGCGCCGGCCGGGGTCTTGCAGTCGTCGGAGGTGACCCACTTGATCTTGACGCGGGCCTTGTTGGCGAAGCCGCCGGCGCGCAGCGCCTCGGTCACCGACAGATAGGCGTCCGGCAGGTCGATGTACTTGCCGACCAGGGCCATGACGATCTCGTGGTCGGGGTTGTGGACGCGGTCGAGCAGGTCGTCCCAGGTCGTCCAGTCCACGTCACGGAAGGGCAGGTCGAGCTTGCGCACGACGTACGCGTCGAGGCCCTCGGCGTGCACGACCTTCGGGATGTCGTAGATCGAGCGGGCGTCGGGGCAGGCCACCACGGCGGCCTCGTCGACGTCGCACATCAGCGAGATCTTGCGCTTGATCGCGGTGGGGACCTCGCGGTCGCAGCGGAGCACGATCGCGTCCGGCTGGATGCCGATGTTGCGCAGGGCGGCGACCGAGTGCTGGGTGGGCTTGGTCTTCAGCTCGCCCGAGGGGCCGATGTAGGGCAGCAGCGAGATGTGCACGACGAACACGTTGTCCCGGCCGACCTCGTGGCGGACCTGGCGGACGGTCTCCAGGAACGGCAGCGACTCGATGTCGCCGACCGTGCCGCCGACCTCGGTGATCACGACGTCGACACCGCCGTCCGAGGACGTCGCCATGCGGCGGATGCGGTGCTTGATCTCGTTGGTGATGTGCGGGATCACCTGGACGGTGTCCCCCAGGTATTCACCCCGTCGTTCCTTGGCGATGACCTGGGAGTACACCTGGCCTGTAGTGACATTGGCACTGCCGTCCAGGTCACGGTCGAGGAAGCGCTCGTAGTGTCCGATGTCCAGGTCGGTCTCAGCGCCGTCGTTGGTGACGAACACCTCACCGTGCTGGAAGGGGTTCATCGTGCCCGGGTCGACGTTCAGGTACGGGTCGAGCTTCTGCATGACGACGCGGAGGCCCCGTGCCTTGAGCAGCATTCCGAGGCTGGAGGCGGTGAGGCCCTTGCCGAGGGAGGAGGCGACACCCCCGGTGACGAAGATGTGCTTGGTCGTCGTGGATTTGGGCGTCATGGCCAAGAGGGGGCTCCCGTGGTCGCGGTCTGGAGTGCGTACCGGCCGCCCGCCCGGTGTGCACGGGGAGGCGCCGTCGCTGCGGTTCGGGGGTTCTAGGACCACCGGCTCACGGGCTACCAGGGTATCAGCGACAGGACGAGGCTGCTTCCGGCCACGCTCCGCACACGCGTGGCCACGGGCCGGACCGGCGTCCACGACTTCGTCACCCGGCGCTCACCCGTTCGGCTCAGGCGCGTTGCCGTGAGCGGCGCGCAGATCACCTACGTGCGTCGTATCCTGCTCGGACACTCGGCTGGCCCCGGCCGGAACACCGGTCCGTCAGTTCGTTTGACAACGCCGTATACCGCCTAAAACGCCGTACCAGGCCGACGTGTCGAGACGTTACCCGGATTGATCCGTCAGCCTTCTCTGACCCCAGCCCCCTTCGCTTCACTGTCCCGGGGGCGTACGTGGCCGTTCGACTGGAGTTGCACGTGGCCGGGCGCATCGAGGATTACGCACTCATCGGAGACATGCAGACAGCAGCGCTGGTCTGCCGGGACGGCACGGTCGACTGGCTGTGCCTGCCCCGCTTCGACTCGCATGCCATTTTCGCCGGACTGCTCGGCACCGAGGACCACGGCTTCTGGCGGCTCGGGCCCGCGCATCCGGCGGGCGAGGAGCCACCGGCGGCGACGCGGCGCGAGTACCGCGGCGACTCGCTGGTCCTGGTCTCCGAGTGGGACACCCCGCGCGGCACGGTCCGCGTCACCGATTTCATGCCGCCGCGTGACGGCGCGCCGCAGCTCACCCGGATCGTCGAAGGCGTGAGCGGGCGCGTCCCGATGCGCTCCGCGCTCCGGATGCGCTTCTCGTACGGCCGGATCACCCCGTGGGTGCACAAGGTGGACGGGCGCACGGTCGCCGTGGCGGGCCCGGACTCGGTGTGGCTGGACACCGACGCCGACACGTTCGGCAAGGACCTGACGACGTACTCCGACTTCACCGTGTCACCCGGCGAGAAGTTCGCGTTCACGATCCAGTGGCAGCCCTCGCACAAGGACCAGCCGGCCGTGCCGGACCCGGACGGCGCCCTGGAGGCGACGCTGGACTTCTGGCGCGAATGGGTCGACCACTGTACGTACCACGGCCCCTACCGCGAGGCCGTCGTGCGCTCGCTGATCACCCTGAAGGCGCTCACGTACGCGCCGACCGGCGGCATCGTCGCGGCCCCCACCACCTCGCTGCCGGAGGAGATCGGCGGCGTACGGAACTGGGACTACCGCTACACCTGGCTGCGGGACGCCGCGATCACCCTCTCCTCGCTGCTGCGCACCGGCTACCGCGAGGAGGCCCGCGCCTGGCGCGAGTGGCTGCTGCGCGCGGTCGCCGGCGACCCGGAGAACCTGCAGATCATGTACGGCATCGCCGGTGAGCGCGAGCTCGGCGAGGCGGAGCTCGACTGGCTGCCCGGGTACGAGAACTCGGCCCCGGTCCGCGTGGGCAACGGGGCGGCGCACCAGCTCCAGCTCGACGTCTACGGCGAGGTCACCGAGGCCCTGCACCTGGCCCACATGACGGGCCTCGCCCGCAACGACTACGCCTCGCTGCTCCAGCTCAAGCTCATCAAGTACCTGGAGAAGCACTGGTACGAGCCCGACGAGGGCATCTGGGAGGTGCGCGGCCCGCGCCGGCACTTCGTGCACTCGAAGGTGATGGCCTGGGTCGCGGTCGACCGCACGATCAAGCTCATCGAGTCCGGTGACGCGGACGGCCCGCTGGACACGTGGCGCGAGCTGCGCGACGACATCCACCGGGACGTGTGCGAGAAGGGGTACGACAAGGAGCGCAACACCTTCACGCAGTCCTACGGCAGCAAGGAGCTGGACGCGTCGCTGCTCCTGATCCCGCAGATGGGCTTCCTGCCGCCCGACGACAAGCGCGTCATCGGCACCATCGAGGCGATCCAGCGCGAGCTGTCCACGACGGACGGCTTCATCCTGCGCTACCCCACGGACGGCGACGACGCGGGCGTGGACGGGCTGCCCGGCGACGAAGGGGCCTTCCTGGCCTGCTCGTTCTGGATGGCCGACGACCTCGCGATGATCGGCCGGGTCGACGAGGCCCGCAAACTGTTCGAGAAGCTGCTGGCCCTGCGCAACGACCTGGGCCTGCTGGCCGAGGAGTGGGACCCGCGGCTGCAGCGCCAGGTGGGCAACTTCCCGCAGGCGTTCAGCCACGTCCCGCTGATCGACACGGCCCTGCGCCTGACGGCGTCGGGCGCGTACGGGGGCTGACCCCCGGGCCCCGGGGAGGCTGCGCGCGGCGCATGCCTCCCCGACGCGCGCGATAACGTCCGGGTATGGACAGCCCCGCCCCGCCCGCCGCCCCCTACCGCGCTCCCGGCGGCATCACCGTGCAGCGCGCCCTCGAGCTGCCCGGGCTGCGCAGCGGGCTCCCGGAGGTGGTCGCGGGGGCGGAGCGGCTGCAGCGCACCGTGCGCTGGGTGCACGCGGGCGAGGTACCGAACATCGCGTCGCTGCTCAAGGGCGGCGAACTGCTCCTGACGACGGGCTACGGGATCGGGACGCGCCCCGCCGAGCAGCGCGCGTTCGTCAGGAAGCTGGCCGAGCGCGGCATCGCGGCGCTCGTCATCGAGCTGGGCCAGCGCTTCGCCCGGCTGCCGGCCGCCCTCGTGGAGACCGCGCGCTCGGCCGGGCTGCCGCTCGTGCAGCTGCACCGCGAGGTGCCGTTCGTGACGGTCACCGAGGAGATCCACACCGAGATCGTCAACGGGCACTACGCGCTGCTGCAGCGCGCCGAGGAGGTGCACCGGCGGTGCACCCAGGCGCTGCTCGGCGGCGGCGGGGTGCCGCAGGTGCTGCGGATCCTCGCCGAGTTCAGTGCCAACCCGGTGTTCCTGGAGACCGCGGACGGCCGGCTCCTGTACGCGGCGGGAGCGGCGGACGACGTCGCCGATCCGCTGCAGGTGTGGGAGGGCATGCGCGGCACGCACCAGGACGAGCCGCCCGCGGGCGCGGTCCTCGTCGACGTGCCGGGCGGCGGCCCGGGCGCCGGTTCGGTGCGGGCGCGGCTCGTCCTGCTGCCGGTGGCGGCGCCGCTCGCG
>NZ_WWIA01000721.1 GCF_009870065.1 Streptomyces sp. SID5785
GGGTGCCGCCTTGCCCACCCGTGCCGCCCTGGGAGTCCCCCCGGACGAAGTCTGGGGGAGGCAGACTGCCCAAGGCGGCGGGGCTGGAACGGTGCCCAGGGGTGGGGCTTGCCCGCGGCCGAGGGTGCGGCCCGCGCCGGGCCGACTCGCCCCCGGAGGGGGCGGGTGGGTGGGAGCAGGGCTGCCGGCCAGCCGGGCCAAGTGGGTGGGAGCAGGGCCGGCGGCTGACAGGGCCGAGACGGCTCGGGGCACGCGACGCCGCGAGGGCGGTCCGCCCCGGCCAGCCCCCCCCCTCCGCGCGGAGAAACGCCCCCGGAGGGGGCGGGTGGGAGCAGGGTCGGCGGCTGACAGGGC
>NZ_WWIA01000008.1 GCF_009870065.1 Streptomyces sp. SID5785
TCTGGAGGATCACGGCGCTGAGGGCGCTGCCGGTCGAGTATCCGATGTACTTCACGACCTGATTGAAGCTCATCGCGCTGCCCGTCTCCTGCGGCGGCACACCGCCGACGATGAGCCCGGGCGTCACGGCGAAGGTGACGCCGACCCCGAGACCGGCGAGCGCCATCATCGTGCCGATGCCCCACAGGCTCGAGCGCGCGACCAGGAAGCAGACGAGGGCGGCGAGCGAGAGCAGGCAGCCGAGCGGCAGCATCCGGGCGGGGGTCGCCGCGCGGCCCAGCATCCGCACCAGCCGGCCGGTGAGGAGGCTGGCCGCCGAGAACGGGACGAGGAGCAGGCCGGTGACGACGATGGAGGCGCCGAATCCGTACCCGGCGGACGTCGGGGTCTGCACGTACCGGGTCACGAGCGAGATCAGCAGGTAGGTGCCGACACCGCCGACCATCGTGGTGAGGTTGGCGACCAGCACGCCACGGTCCTTCACGAGGCGGATCCGCACGAGCGGGTGCGTCGAGTGCAGGGAGTGGACGATCCACCCGGCGAGCAGGGCGACGGCCGCGGCGGCGAGGGCAAGGAGCGTCGGGGAGCCCCAGCCCCACCGCTCCCCCTCGGCGAGGGTGACGAGGAGGGCCGCCATGCCGCCGGCCAGGAGCAGCCCGCCCGGGTAGTCCATCGGCACGGAGGGCCGGTGCGGCGGCCTGGGCACGACGACGAGCGTCGCCGCGAACGCGGCGGCGGCCGTCGCGGCGGCGAACCAGAAGCCCGCGTACATGCCGAGGTACTCCGCGAACATGCCGGTGATCGGGTAGCCGAGGCCGATGCCCGCGGCGGTGGTCAGGGACAGCGTCGCGACGGCCGAGCGCGCCCGGTCCGGGGGCAGCGCGTCGCGGGCGGTCGCGATGGCGAGCGGCACGAGGCCCATGCCGACGCCCTGGAGCGCGCGTCCGACGAGGAGGCAGGCGAAACCGAGCGGCAGTGCCGCCAGGAGGCTGCCCACCAGCACGCTCGCGAGGCCGGTGAGGATGACCCGCTTGCGCTGCGGGCCGTCGCCGAGGCGCCCCATGACGGGGGTGGCCACGGCTCCGACCAGCATCGTCACCGTGAGCGCCCACTGCGCCGTGGAGACCGACACGTGGTCGGCCGCGGCGATCGTCGGGATGAGCGGCGCGCCGAGGCTGCTGACGACGGCGACGAGCATGCCGAGCGAGACGAGAACGGGCACGAGGGCGCGGGGGTGACGGAGCCCGGCCGGTCCTGACGTCGTGACCGGGCCTGGTCCGGTCGAGGCGTCGGCGGTCGAGGGGACGGAGGAGGACGGGGAGGACGAGGAGGAGTCGGGCGCGGACGCCGGTATGGAGGGCTGCAAGGGTTTCCCGTTCACGTCATCAAGCGATGTCATTGCATGATGACACGAACGTCCCCGTGGTCCGACCGCCGCCCGGCCCGCCGCCGCCCGGCGGAGCCGGCGGGCGCGCCTTGACTTGAAGCGCTTGAAGTGTCGGAGGCTGGGGCGCATGGCGATGACGTACGAGGCCCTGACGATCCAGCAGGTGGCACGGCGCACCGGACTGACCGAGCCGACGCTGCGCTACTACGAGAAGATCGGCCTGATCGGCAGCGTGGACCGCGACGACAGCAGTGGGCACCGGCGCTACGGCCCGGCGCTCGTGGAGCGGATCGAGGCGCTGGGCTGTCTGCGCTCGACCGGCATGAGCGTGCGCGACATGCGCGCGTACCTGGACCACCTGGACGCGGGGGACGCACCGCGGCTGCACGCGCTGTTCCGGGACAACGCCGAGCGGGTCGCCGAGGAGCGGGAGCGGATGCTGACCCGGCTGCGCTACCTGCGACTCAAGGCCGATCTCTGGGCCGCGCGCGAGCGCGGCGACGCGGCCGCCGAGGAGCGTGCCGTCGAAGCGATCGCGCCCGTCATCGCCGCACTCCGTTGACGAAAGGCAGGCAGAGGACCATGAACGATCAGCGTGTTCTCGTGACGGGCGGCAGTGGACATGTCGGCTCGCACGTGGTGAAGCGGCTTCTGGACGACGGGTACCGGGTCCGCACGACCGTGCGCTCGCCGGACAGCGCGGCCAGGGTGCGGCAGGCGGTGGGCGGCGCGCCCGCGGACCGCCTGGAGTACGCCGAGGCGGAGCTGACCGCGGACGCCGGGTGGGCGGAGGCCGCCGCGGGCTGCGACTACGTCCTGCACGTCGCGTCGCCGTTCCCGGCCACCCAGCCGGACGATCCCGACGAGGTGATCGTGCCGGCCAGGGACGGCGCCCTGCGGGTGCTGCGGGCGGCACGGGACGCGGGCGTGAAACGGACGGTGCTGACGTCCTCGTTCGCCGCGGTCGGCTACAGCCGCCGGCCCGGCGACACGTACGACGAGTCCGACTGGACGGACCCGGCGGACGACAACACGCCCTATGTGCGCTCCAAGGCGGTCGCGGAGCGCGCCGCCTGGGACTTCGTCGCCGCCGAGGGCGGGGGGACGGAGCTGTCGGTGATCAACCCGACGGGCATCTTCGGTCCGCTGCTCGGCCCGTACCCGTCGGCGTCGACGGGGCTGGTGAAGGCGATGCTGGACGGCGCGATGCCGGTGGTGCCGCCGGTGTGCTTCGGTGTCGTCGACGTGCGGGACGTCGCCGACCTGCACGTGCGGGCCATGACCGATCCGGCGGCGGCCGGGGAGCGCTTCCTGGCCTGCGGCGGAGAGGCCGTCAGCTTCCTCGGTATCGCGCGGGTCCTCGCGGAGCACCTGGGCGACGCGGCGGCGCGCGTCCCGGCGCGCGAGCTCACGGTGGCGGAGCTGCGCGCGGCGGCACAGGAGGACCCGCGGCTGCGGGACGCGGTCCGGCAGGCAGGACGGGTCCCGGTCATCCGGACGGACAAGGCGCGCCGGCTCCTCGGCTGGTCCCCCCGCGCGGTCGGCGCGACGCTCGTCGACACGGCCACGAGCCTGATCGGGCACGGCCTCGTGGCGCCGGTCCGGTGAGCGCGCCCGGCGTCAGGGGCGCACCCGGTCCACGACCGCGGACATGACCTCGCCCAGGGGCAGTTCGACCCGGTGACGGGCCCAGCGGTCGCCCCGGGTCGGCCCCTGGTTGACGATCACCACCGGGGTGCCGGCCTGCGCCGCCTGGCGCACGAAGCGCAGCCCGGACATGACGGTGAGGGAGGAGCCGAGGACGAGCAGCGTGGCCGCGGTGTCGACCAGCAGGCGGCAGGCCGCCACGCGCCCGGGCGGCACGTTCTCCCCGAAGAAGACGACGTCCGGCTTCAGCACCCCGGTCCGGCACACCGCACACGGCACCACGCGGAACGTGCGCACCGCGTCCTCGGGCAGGTCCACGTCACCGTCCGGGTTGACCCGCGCGGCCCGGTGCCGCTCGGCGGTGTCCTCGAAGCCGGGATTGGCCTCGCGCAGCCGACGGTCGAGGTCCGCGCGATCGCTGAGGTTTCCGCAGGTCAGGCAGGTCACCCGGTCGAGGCTGCCGTGCAGCTCGATGACATCCCGGGCGCCGGCGGCCTGCTGGAGCCCGTCCACGTTCTGCGTGATCACGCCGGTGACGAGGCCCGCGTCGGCGAGGGCGGCCACCGCACGGTGACCCGCGTTGGGCCGGGCCCGCGTCATCGCCCGCCAGCCCAGCTGACTGCGCGCCCAGTACCGCTGCCGGGCCTGCTCCTCGCCGGTGAACTCCTGGTACGTCATGGGCAGATGGCCGCGGCGCAGGGAGCCCTGCTCGCCGCGGTAGTCCGGGATGCCGGACTCGGTGGAGAGCCCGGCGCCGCTCAGGACGACGACGCCGCCCGCCTCGACGGCCTCGACGACGGCCGCCGGGTCCGTCGAGGCGGGCACGCCCTCGCCCGTGGGCTCCCAGGTCAGCGTCGGTCGCATGCGCATGCCTGCCAGCTTACGTACGTCACCGGCTGAGCGGGCCCCGGGCGCCCGGGGCCCGCTCAGCCGGCCGGCACGTGGCGTCGGCCCGCGGCGAACACCGCCGCGACCTTTTCCAGCACCTCCAGGCCGTCCTCCGGGTCGCCCTCGACGACGAGCAGGTCGGCGCTGTATCCGGTGGTGATCTGGCCGGTCCGCTCCCCGAGGCCGAGCGCGGCGGCGGACTCCGCCGTGGCCATGGCCAGGACCCGGTGCGGGGAGAGCCCGAGGTGCTCGTAGAAGGTGAGGCTGCCCGGCAGGCCGCCGAAGGCCGCCCGCTGGACCCCGGCGTCGGTGCCGGGGACGATGCGGGCGCCCGCCTCGACCATGCGGCGCACGGCGGCGAACAGCGCCTCGGCGCGTTCGGCGCCGAAGAACTGCGGCAGCATCCGCCAGTTCGGGCTCACGGTCGGGCAGACCGCGATGCCCCGCTCGATCGCCCGGGCCAGTACGTCCTCCTGCACGGCGAAGCCGGTGGGCGTCATCCAGGAGCAGTGCTCGATCGTGTCCACCCCTGCGTCCACGGCCGCCGCGATCCCGTCGACGCCGTGCGCGTGGGCGGCGACCGGCAGTCCGGCGCGGTGCGCCTCGTCCACCACCGCGGCCAGATCGTCCGCCGTGAACTGCGACTCCCAACTGGCGGCCCCGCCCCGGGTCAGCCCGCCGCCGGTCGCCATGACCTTGATGACCCGGGCGCCCGCCGCGGCGTTGCGCCGCACCAGGTCCCGGATCGCGGTGGTGCCGGACACCTCGCCGCCGAGGAACCAGCAGTGGCCGCCGGGCGGGGTCAGCGGCGTACCGGCGGAGAGGATGCGCGGCCCCGCGGTCTCCCCCGCGGCGGTCTGTTCAGCGAGCCGCAGCGCCAGCCCGTTCCGGTCGCCGAGGTCGCGGACCGTGGTGACTCCGGCGGCCAGGAGCTGCTCCGCGCGCTCCTTCATGGCGGCGAACAGGGTGGCGTCGTCCTGCTCGCGGAACGCGGCGACGGGGTCGGGCCCGGCGTCGAAACAGAGGTGGACGTGGGCGTCGATCAGTCCCGGGAGGACCGTCGCGCCGTGGAACACCAGCCGGGACTCGTCGGGCCCGGCGCACCGCTGCACCTCCTCGCGCGGTCCGACGCAGGCGACGAGACCGTCCCGGACGAGGACGGCTCCGTCGTGGATCGTGTGGGCCTCGGGACCCGCCAGAACGCGGTCCGCGGTGATCAGCATGGTCGCAACTCCCTTCCCCGACGGCCCCTTCCCGGTGGCGCGGCCGTCACTCCAGCAAGGTCACCACACCGCGGGCCGCGGCACGGTGCCAGGACGCGCCGTCGCGGAGCATCGCGTGGTCGCCGCCGGGCACGATCCGCACGTCCGCCGTGGCACCGGCGGCGCGGGCCCGCTCGGCGAACGCCACCGACGCTCCCGGATCGGTGACCCGGTCGCGGTCCCCGTGCAGGACGAGGAGGTGCTTGCCGCGCAGGTGGGCGACCGGCTCGGCGGGCGGGCACCAGGGGGCCAGCGCCACCACACCGCGCACCTGCGGGGCCGCAGCCGCGCGCAGGGCCGCGCGGCCGCCCATCGAGTGGCCGACGAGGACGACCGGGACGTCGCCGACGAGGCGCTCCAGCGCGGCGACGGCACGCTCGGCGTCGTGGAAGGCGTCCGCGTCCGCGCCGTTCCAGCCGCGGACCCGGTAGCGGACCTCGGCCAGGGCGACGGGCGCGTCGCCGAGTTCGGCGGAGGTCGCGCGCACGAAGGGCCGCATCCGCAGCGCGGCCAGGTGCCAGGGCCGTGACACGGCGCGGCTGTCGGCCCGCCCGCCGTGCAGGAACAGCACGGCGGCGCGCGCTCCGCTCGGAACGTGCCGGGGCACGAGCACCGCGCGTGCCCCGTCCGCGGTCGAGCGCTGGTCCTGGTAGGTCATGCCTGCTCCCCGTCACCGGTGTTCCCTCCCAGTGTGGTGCACGCTCCACCGGGGGCGGACGGGGGTCCCGCTCAGAGGGTCCCGCTCAGAGGGTGCCGCTCACGCGGTGCTCAGCGCGGACAGCGGCGCCCAGGTGTACCTGACGCGTACGCCGTGCTCGCGGAGCCAGTCCGTCTCGCGGTGGCGCAGTTCGTGCGCGGACTCGGGGGCGATCGCGTTCGGCCAGCGGACCAGGACGGCCGTGATGTCGCCCGTGCGGACGAGCTGGCGCACCCGGCGCCAGCCGAGCCTGCGGGACGGGTCGGGCTCGCCGTAGGTGTCCGTGACGACCTCGGCGATCGTCAGGCCGCGCTTGCGCGCGAACGCGTGGCCTTCCGTCTGCGCACACTCGGTGGCCGCACCGGGCACGCCCGGTGCCCGGTCCGCGCACACGTACAGCACGACGGGAGATGCGGTGTCGCCGTGGGGGGTCATGGGCGCCTTCTTGGGGTGAGTCGTGGAGAAGGAGTGCCGCGCCGCGTGCGGGGAACGGTGCGGGGCCGTGCGGGCCGGCCGGAGCGCCGGTGGTCGTGCGGGCGGCGGGGTCGCCGCCGCTCCCCCGGATGTCACGGAAGGGCCGTCAGCTCGGCCCAGACGACCTGGCCCTCGGCCCGCGTGGAGCGCGCCGAGCCCCAGCGGTCCGCGAGCTGCTCGACGAGGAACAGGCCGCGCCCGCCCTCCTCGGCGGGGCCCGCACGGTGCCCGGGCGGTGTCACCGGCGCACAGCCCTCGTCGTGCAGCTCGATGCGCAGCCGCTGCGCGTCCTCGGTCAGCGACAGGCCGCACAGGACGCGACCGCTGTCCGTGTGCAGGACCGCGTTCGTCGTCAACTCCGAGACCAGGAGCACCGCGTCGCAGCACGTGTCGCCGGGGACCTGCCAGGCACGCAGCCGCTCGCGCACGGTGTCGCGGGCGGATCTCGCGCTGGTGCGCAGGGCCGGCAGGCCGAACCAGAACTCCCGCCGGGGCGCGGTCGTGGGTAAGGCGGGGGCCGGTGCCGAGGACAGAGTCACGGATGTCGCCTTCCAGCGCCTGCCGGGGAGCGGGCGCGGTGTGGGGAGCGGTGGGGAGTCGGGGGTGCAGCTCGCGCGGTGTGAGACGGATGCCGGAGCCGACGCCCCGGGGTGGGGCGCCCACGACGGCATCAGCATCGCGCGTCCCGTCCGGGCCGGATGCTGCGTCAGAGCTGTGACTCGACCGCTCACGAGTCAACTATGCGCGTGATCGCACCCAGCCTGCAACCGACTCCCTGATAATTTCAGAAGTGCACCTTTCACTCTGGCGTCAACATCAAGTCACTGTCAGAATGGTGCTGTTGACAGTCCCTCAGGAGGTTGGGCGTGAGTGAAGCCCGTTCCGGCACCAGCGCGCCGACGGTCCTGCGCATGATCCTCGGCCGCCGGCTGCAGGACATGCGGCTGGCCGCGGGCGCCTCGCTGGAGGACGCGGCGAAGGCCTTGCGCGTGAAGACCCTGACGATCCGCCGACTGGAGAAGGCCGAGGTCGCCCTGAAGCCTCTCTACGTGGAGAAGCTCCTGGAGACCTACGGCGCGGAGCGCGGGGAGATCGACGAGTTCGTCGACCTGGCCGAGCAGGCGAACGAGCCGGGCTGGTGGCACTCCTACCGCGACGCGGTGCCGAGCTGGTTCACGGCGTTCGTCAGCCTGGAGACCAGTGCCAAGACCCTCCGCACCTACGAACCCCAGTACGTCACCGGCCTCCTGCAGACACCGGGTTACGCGCGGGCGGTCCTGCGCGGCGGGCTGCCGAACGGCAGCGACGAGGAGGTCGAGCGCCGCGTCGAGCTGCGGCTGCGCCGCCAGAGCCTGCTGGAGCGGGAGGACGCTCCCACGCTGTGGGTGGTCATGGAGGAGGCCGTCCTGCACCGCGCGGTGGGCAGCGCGGACGTGATGCGGGAGCAGATCGAGCGGCTCCTCGACCTGTCCGGGCTGGCCCACATCAGTATCGACATCGTTCCGTTCTCCGCGGGCGCGCACGTCGGTGCGTGC
>NZ_WWIA01000076.1 GCF_009870065.1 Streptomyces sp. SID5785
ACGCCCTCTTCGCGGTCACCACCCCGTTCGGCACCGACGTCACCGTCGAGGCCCGCCAGGGCAGGGCGCTGGTCGACGCCGCGGCCGCGGCCCGGGTCGGCCACATCGTGTTCACCTCCGCCGCCCACGCCGACCGCGCGACCGGTGTCCCGCACTACGACAGCAAGTACCTCGTCGAACAGCACCTGCGCGCGAGCGGCGTGGCGTGGACCGTCCTCGGCCCCGCGGCGTTCATGGACAACTTCGCCACCGGGTGGACGCTCGACGGCCTGCGGGAGGGGACCTTCGCCTGGCCCATGCCCGCCGACCGTCCGCTGACCCTCATCCCCGTCGCCGACATCGGGGCGTTCGCCGCCCGGGCACTGCTGCACCGCGCGGAGTTCAGCGGCCGCCGCATCGACATCGCCTCCGACACCTGCACGCCCGCGCACCTGGCCGCCGTGCTCTCGGCCGCGGCCCGGCGCCCGATCACCCACCAGGAGGTGCCGCTCGACCAGGTGCGGCGCTGGTCCGACGATCTCGCCGCGATGTTCGCCTACTTCGTCTCGGAGGGACTCGACGTCGGTGTCGCGGACCTGCGCCGGGCGCACCCCGAGGTGCGCTGGCACACCTTCGCCGAGTGGGCCGCGGAGCAGGACTGGGCGGCGAGCCTCGCAGCCGCCGCCGTCTGACGCCGTCGCTATCGCTCGGTCTGCGACGCCCACACCACCGTCGGGCCGCCGCCCTCCGCCGCACGACGCGCGTGCAGCCCGGTGCGGAAGCGGCCGTCCGCGGTGAAGGCGCGGGCATCGGCGTCCGGCGCGCGGTAGTAGCCGCGGGGCACGGACGGACCCCGTGCGAGGAGTTCACCGGACGCGCCGTGCGGGACCTCCGCGCCGTCCGGACCGGCGATGCGGAACTCGTCGTCGCGGCTGAGCCCCTCGGCCGGCGAGCCCGCCGGAGCGCCGGGCCGGGCGAGGGCGACCACCCCCTCGGGCAGCGCGACGAACTCCTGCAGCGCGCAGCCGAGTCCGGGGCGCACCCGGGCGGCGAGCTCCGCGGGCACCGGCGCACCGCCCGTCTGGACGAGCCGCAGGCTGCCGAGGTCGGTTCCCGCCGGGGGCGCCGCGTCGAGCCAGGCCGTGAGCGCGTCCGGAGTGAGTGTGGTGCACGTGACGCGCTCCGCCGCGACCAGCGGCAGACACGTCGCGGGCTCCGGGTCGTCCGCCAGGACCACGGTGCCCCCGGCCAGCAGCGTTCCGACGGTCCCCGGGCAGCCGGTGGCGAGGAGCGCCGCGGCGGGCAGCGCCGCGAGCAGGACGTCGTCCTCGCCGAGCCCCATGGCCTCGCCTGCGGCCCGCACCTGGTACGCGTACGCGTCGTGCGTGCGCGGCACCAGCAACGGGCCGCCGTCGGGTCCCGCCGACAGGAGCAGGAAGGCCACCTCGCCCGCACCCCGCACCGGCGCCGGGCCGGGGGCCGACTCCACCGAGTCCAGCGGGAAGTGGTGGCACCCCGACGCGTCGATCGTCATGCCGCCGTACGGGGACCCGGCGCCGGGCGGCTCGTACGTGAACGCCCGCCGCAGGAACGGCCCCCGGGCCGCGACCGCCGCGACGTCGGCCCGGTGTCCGGCCGTCCCGACGTGCCCCGTGGCTTCCGTGATCCGGACGACCCGCGCCAGTTCCTCCACGCCGAGCGCGAGGGGGCAGACCACCGGCACGGCGCCCGTCCGCAGCAGGGCGAAGAGGGTCACGACGTGCTCGGGCACGCCGGGCAGCCGCACCACGACCCGCTGCCCGGGCCGCAGCCCCCGCAGCCGGAACCCGGCGGCCGTGCGCTCCACGCGCCGGTTCAGCTGCCCGTACGTCAGCCGGGTGGCACCGTGCACCAGTGCGGTCCGCGTGGGATGCCGGCGGGCCCGGTCGCCCAGCAGTGCGTCGAGTGTGACACCGCGCCAGCTCCCGGCGGACCGGTAGCGGTCGACGAACTCCTCGGGCCAGGGCGTGCAGCCGTCGAGCAACGGGGACATCCGCGTCCTCTCTCGTGTTCCAGCGGGTGACCCGGGCAGTCCAGGCCGTCGGCACCCGGCCGCACAAGACGCGGTCCGCACGAACGCCCCGTCCGTGGGATCGGCGGAACGTCCAACCGGCCCCGGCCGGGGCTCCCACGGCCCCCGCCGCCCGCGGTGCAGCGGTCACGAGGCGGACCCGGAAGGGTCCTGCCCTCCTTCGCCGTAGGCCGCGGCGATCTCCTCGGACGTCGCCCACCGGCTGTACGTCGGCTGCTGCGGCCAGCCCTCGGGGGAGTCCTGCCACACCTCCTGTCGTCCGTACGGGAGCACGTCGACGAGCGCGAACAGATGGCTGAGCTGCTCGGTACCGCGGCCGTCGGTGTGCCAGGTGCGGTAGACCCGGTCGCCGTCGCGCAGGAAGACGTTGACCGCGAAGCCCGCGTTCGGCGGGGCGCCGATGTCGCTGCCGAACGGGCTGCCGGCCGTCGAGTACCACGTCATCTCGTTGCCCACCGTGCGCCGGTACGCGAGGGCCTCGTCGAGCGGGCCCTGCGTCACGATCACGAACCGCGCGTCGAACTTCTCGAGTCCGAGCAGCCGGGTGAACTGGCTGGTGAAGCCCGTGCAGCCCGAGCACTGCCACGCGGCGCCCTCGTGCCACATGTGGGAGTAGACGATGAGCTGGGAGTGGTCGCCGAAGAGATCGACGAGGCGGACCGGACCGTCCTCGCCCTCCAGGACGTAGTCCGGCATCTCCACCATCGGCAGCCGGCGGCGCTGCGCGGCGATGGCGTCGAGCTCACGGGTGGCCGCCTTCTCCCGTACGCGCAGTGCGTCGAGCTCCTTCTGCCAGCTGGCGGCGTCGACGACGGGCGGCAGGGCGCGGTCGGTGGTGGACATGGTGCCTCCGGAAGGGCGTACGGGTACGAGTACGGGCGTGTCTGCGAGTGAGGACCGTCCGACGGCCCGGAACTCATCGGCCCGACACCCGCCGCGACGACGCGGGCGCGCGGCGTGCCAGGCTGTGCCCTGCGGACGACGGGTCCGCCCCGGCACCCACCCCGGCAGGAGTCCCGATGCCCTCGCCCCACCCGCTGCTCGCCCTCTTCACGGCCGCGGCGGACGGCCGCTTCCCGCCGTCCGACGGCACGGTGACGGTGCTGCCGCCGACGGCCGGCGGACTCGAGTGCTCCGTGGCGTTCACCGGGCACGCGGTCGTCGCGACGGCGCTGCCCGAGGCCGAGGTGCGCGCCTGGGAACCGGACGCCTTCGGCGGGTCGATGGCCGCGGACTTCCTGCACCGGCTGGCCGGACCGGGCGGCTGGACGGGATGCGTGGACGCCGTCCTCGTGGCGCGCGGCACGGGCGGTCCGCCGCGGCTGCCCGAGGTGATCACGCCGGAGGCGGTCGGCCATCCCCGGGTCCGCTACGCGCGCCGGATCCGGTCAGGGGTCACGGTGCACGGGGACGAGCGGGGTCTGATCACGCTGGCCGACGGGCTCGCGGGACGCCGTGAGCTGAGCATCGAGCTGCACGCGTCCTCGCCCACCGGCAAGGGCGTGGGCCGTACGCTCGTCGAGGACGCGCTGAGCCTCGTGCCCGAAGGTGAGCCGTTGTTCGCCGCCGTGTCGCCGGGCAACGCCCGCTCCCTGCGCGCGTTCTTGGCCTGCGGGTTCGTGCCGCTCGGCAGTGAGGTCCTCGTGCGCCCGTCCCGCTCGCGCTGAGCGGCCGGCCCCGGGCGCCGTCACGCCGCGCCCGGCCGCTTCCGCCCCGACAGGATGGCGCCGCCGCGCAGTTCGGCGGTCGTCGTGGCCACGGCCGCCACCGCTGCGAGACACAGCAGACCCCCGCTGACCAGAGCCGTCGTACCCGAACTCGCCTGCGCGACGAGCCCGCCGCGCAGATTGCCGAGATCGGGCCCGGCCTGGCCCACGATCTGTTCGGCGGCGCCCACCCGGCCCAGGAGTTCGCGCGGGGTGTGCGTCTGGACGACGGTGCCGCGCGCGACCACGGACACGGTGTCGGCGGCGCCGGCGACCACCAGGCAGGCGAGGCCCGCCCACGCGTCGCCGACCAGCCCGAACGCGGTCAGGGACACGCCCCAGGCGGCCGACCCGACGAGCATGACGCGCCCCGGGTGCGGCAGCCGGGTGAAGGTCCCGGAGAAGAGCGACGCGGCCACCCCGCCGACGGCGACGGCCGTCAGGAACAGGCCGAGAGTGCCCGGATCGCCCCCGAAACGCTCGGAGTTGACCAGCGGGAACAGGCTGACCGGCATCGACAGCACCGTCGTCGCGAGGTCGGTGAGCAGCGCCCCGCGCACGACCGGCGTCCGGGCCAGGAACGCGAGCCCGTCCCGCACACCCCGCAGACCCGGACGTGCGGGGGAGTCGCCCGGGCGCATGGGCGGCAGCCCGAAGGCGCCGTGGAACGCGGCGGCGAAGGTCAGGGCGTCGATCGCGTAGCAGGCCCCTGTGCCCCAGGCGCCGACGAGCAGGCCGCCGAGCGCCGGGCCGAGGAGCATCGCGCCCTGGAAGGAGATCCTGCGCAGGGCCAGGCCAGCGGCCACCTGGTGCTCCGGCAGCAACTCCGGCACGAACGTGCGCGACGCGGGGCCGCCGGCCGCGGAGCAGCAGGACTCCAGGGCGACCAGCGCGAGGACCAAGGCGACGGGAGCGGGCTCGAGCACCGCCTGCACGGCCAGCAGCACGGCGCACACGGTCTGCCCCGTGATCGTCACGAGGTAGACGGTGCGCCGGTCCACCCGGTCGACGAGTGCTCCCGCGAACAGGCCGAGCGCCACGAGCGGGACCGCCTGGGCGAGTCCCACGGCGCCCGTCCACACCGTGCTCC
>NZ_WWIA01000722.1 GCF_009870065.1 Streptomyces sp. SID5785
GGCCCGGGCCGCGGTCCCTGGGCCCGGGCCGCGGTCCCCGCGCCGGGGGCTCCCGGGGCGCGGCCGTGAGTTCCGCCCCGGGTCTCGATCCGGGCCGCGGCTCCTCCCGGGGTCTCCAGGCCCTGGGTTCCTCCCCCCGGGTCTCGGTCTCGGTACGAACCCTGGGTCCACCCTGCGTCTCGGTCCCGGTCCCAGGTCGGTGCGTCGAGGTCGACGGGGGCGCGTGTCCGGCGATGGGGTGTGGCCCCACCCGGCCGGAGCCCAGCCCTCGGCGGGGCTGCGGTGGACCCTTGCTCCCACCGTCCCGCCCCCTCAGGGGGCGTTCGGCCCCGCGCTGGGCTGCGACTGCGTCGCGGGGCATCAGGATGCGCCCCGTGAGGGGCGCGGGGAACTGCGCGAGCGGCCACGACGGTGCGGTGCTCGGCGATGAGATGCTGGGCCCCTACGGCGGGGAGCCGTGGCGCGGGCCCGGTCGAGAGGCGCGTCCCGCGCTGGGGTGCCGCCTTGCCCACCCGTGCCGCCCCTGGCGGCAGACTGCCCAAGGCGGGGGCGGCGACTGGGGCGCTTGCCCGGAACTCGGGCTCGGCGTGCCCGGGGCGGAGACGGGT
>NZ_WWIA01000723.1 GCF_009870065.1 Streptomyces sp. SID5785
GACGAGCCGCTGCTCGAGGTCTCCACCGACAAGGTCGACACCGAGATCCCCTCGCCCGTCGCCGGTGTTCTCCTGGAGATCACCGTCGCCGAGGACGAGACCGCCGAGGTCGGCGCCAAGCTCGCCGTCATCGGTGCGCCCGGTGCCGCTCCGGCCGCCGCCGCTCCCGCTGCCCCGGCCGCTCCGGCCGCGGCCCCGGCTGCCGCTCCGGCCGCCCCCGCGGCCCCGGCTGCTC
>NZ_WWIA01000724.1 GCF_009870065.1 Streptomyces sp. SID5785
TCGCGCAGTTCCCCGCGCCCCTTGCGGGGCTGCCGTCGAGCGCCCCGCGACGTGGGTGCCGCCCCGGCGCCGGGCCGAACGCCCCCCGGAGGGGGCGGGACGGTGGGAGCTGGGCTCGGCCGACGCGCGGCACGCGAAGCCGTGGCCCGGGCCGGGCCACGGCTCCCGCCGTAGGGGATCGGCTTCATCGCCGGGTGCCGCGCCGTCGTGGC
>NZ_WWIA01000725.1 GCF_009870065.1 Streptomyces sp. SID5785
GCGTGGAAGCCGCCGCCGCAGTCGGTCGCGGAGGGCAGTTTGGCGGTGCCCGGGACCGGCAGGAAGCCCACCTCGCCGGTGCCGCCGGAGGCACCGCGGCGCAGCGTGCCGTCGAGGACGACGGCGGCGCCGATGCCGAGCCCGAGCCAGAGCAGCACGAACGTGTCGCGGTCACGGGTGACGCCGTCGCGCCGCTCGGCGAGCGCCGCCAGGTTCGTCTCGTTCTCGACGAGGACGCGCGCCGTGAGCCGCTCCTGGAGGGCGGGGACGAGCCGGCGATGCCATTCGGGGAGTTTGGAGGAGTCGCGGAGTTCGCCGGACACGGGGTCGATGAGGCCGGGGGCGCCGACGCCGACGGTGTGCAGGCGCTCGGCGCCCGCCTCCTTCGTGGCGCGGTCGAGCAGGGCCACGGTGCGCTCGACGGCGGCGCCGGTCGCCTCGCGCGTCTCGACGGACAGCGCGGCCTCGGCGCGCACGGTGCCGAGCAGGTCCGCCACGACGAGGCGGACCCCTTCGGTGCGTACGTCGAGGGCGGCGAGGTGGGCGCGGTCGGCGACGAGTCCGTACACCCGGGCGTTGGGGCCGCGCCGCCGGGCGCCCGTCTCGCCGACGACCTGGACGAACCCGGAGGCCGTGAGGCGCTCGACGAGGTCCGCGACGGTGGGCCGGGACAGCCCCGTGAGCTCCTTCAGCTGCCCGGCGGTCAGCGGGCCCTCCTCCTGCAACAGGCGCAGGGCGAGCCGGTCGTTGATGGCTCGGGCGGTCCTCGGTGATGCGGGCATGGCGGGATCCTACGCGGAAACGGGTTAACTATCAGGCAGGGTTCCTGATAGTTTACGGCGGCACGCTGGGGAGCGACCGGGAGGGACCACGCGGGATGAGCGGAATGCCAGGAGCACAGCAGGAACGGGCGTACGCGCCGAGGGAGTTGAAGCGCGCCCGGTACGCCGTCGCGGCGGTCTTCTGCGTGCACGGCGCGGTGACCGGTTCGTTCGCGACCCGGGTGCCCTGGATCCAGGATCACGCGGGGGTCAGCGCGGGCCAGCTCGGGATCGCGCTCGCCTTCCCGGCGATCGGCGCGTCCGTCGCGATGCCGGTGGCCGGCAGTGTCAGCCACCGGTTCGGCGCACGCACCGCGCTGCGCGGCCTGCTCGCGCTGTGGACGCTGGCGCTGACCCTGCCCTCGCTCGCACCGAACCTGGTCACGCTGTGCGCGGTCCTCTTCGTCTACGGCGCCACGGCGGGCATGTCCGACGTGGCGATGAACGCGCTCGGCGTCGAGATCGAGACCCGTCTCGACAAATCGATCATGTCCGGGCTGCACGGCATGTGGAGTGCGGGCGCACTGCTCGGCTCGGCGGGCGGGACGCTCGCCGCCCACATCGGCGCGGACGCGCGGCTGCACCACCTGCTGGCCGCCGCGGTACTCACCTGCATCGGCTTCGTGGCCTGCCGCTGGGTCCTCGACCTGCGGCCCACCGAGCACGAGGAGGCGCCGCCGCGCTTCTCCCTGCCGCCGAAGTCCGCGCTGCTCATCGGGGCGGTCGGCTTCTGCGCGGTCTTCGCGGAGGGCGCGAGCCTGGACTGGTCGGCCGTCTATCTGCGGGACGTCCTCGACACCTCGGCGGGCCTCGCCGCGGCCTGCACCACCGCCTTCACGCTCACCATGGCGGTGGCCCGGATCGCGGGCGACGCCGTCGTGGACCGGTTCGGCGCGGTGCGCACCGTGCGGGTCAGCGGGCTCGTCGCGACGCTGGGCGCCCTGCTCGTGGTGGTCGCGCCGAACCCGGCGGTCGCGATGGCCGGATTCGGACTGCTCGGGCTCGGGATCGCGGTCGTGGTGCCGCTCGCCTTCGCCGCGGCCGGGCGCAGCGGGCCGAACCCGAGCCAGGCGATCGCGGGCGTCGCCACCATCACGTACACCTCGGGGCTGATCGCGCCGTCCGCGATCGGCACGATCGCGGACGCGACGAGCCTCGTGGTGTCGTTCGGCGTGGTCACGGTGCTGGCCTGCGGACTCGCGGTGTTCGCGGGCGTGCTGCGCGGCGGCGACCGGACCCCGTCCGGGGCCGCCGGGCCGGTCAGCCCCGCGGGCGCAGCAGATCCTGCCCGGAAGTCCTGAACCGGTCGCTCCACGGCGCGGGGCGCAGCGTCGCCGGGTCCAGCCGGACCAGGACGCGCGTCCCGTGCGCGTACGTGACGGTGCCGTCCGCCGAGCAGAACCGGAAGCCGTAGGTCAGCCCGGTGCGGCCGAGCCGCTCCAGCCAGAGCCGCACCGCGTAGGCGCCCGGCTGCTTGACCGGGGCGTCGTAGGTGATCGTGAACTCCTTGACCGCGTTGCAGAAGTCTCCGGCCGCCGCCCAGTCCCCGGCGAAGACGAGCCCGCGCTCGTTCCACAGGGCGGTCCAGGCCCGCTCGACCATCACGGGGTAGCGCGCGTTGTGCAGCAGGCCGAGGGCGTCGAGATCGTCGAAGTGCACGGTGACGGGCACGAGCGGCCCGTGCGCGGCCATCGGGGTCGACGGATCGGACGGCGCGGGGACGGCGAGGGCTTCGGCGGTCACGGGTGGTGCTCCTGGTGCGATCGGTGCGCGGTCCGGCGCGCGGGGTGCTGAGAGCGCCATCGTACGGCCCTGCGCTAAGCGACCGCTCAGACGGTCGGGGGTCACGGGTGTGCCGCACGGTCGGCGGCGGCGCGAGGGTCGCACTTACGTCGCATTAACATGAGGCGATTGATTCGAGCCACACCGGCACCGGAGCGATCACCCGCACCACACCAGCCGTCGGCACCACAGAAAGCAGACCCACCATGGACCTCGGCGTGCGCTGGAAACTGCACGGCGACGGGCGCACCCCGGCCCCCGGTGCCGTCGTCCGCCCCGACGAGCGGCTCTCCTGGCCACGGACGATCGGACTCGGCGCCCAGCACGTCGTCGCGATGTTCGGCGCCTCGTTCGTCGCTCCGGTCCTGATGGGCCTCGACCCGAACCTCGCGATCATGATGTCCGGCGTCGCGACGGTCATCTTCCTGCTGGCCACGCGCGGGCGGGTGCCCAGCTACCTGGGCTGTTCGCTCTCCTTCGTCGGGGTCGCCGCCGTCATCCGGGCGCAGGGCGGATCCAGCGCCACGGTCACCGGCGCGGTCCTCGCGGTGGGCGTCGTGCTCTTCCTCGTGGGCCTCGCCGTGCAGCGGTTCGGCGCGCGGATCATCCACGCCGCGATGCCGCCCATCGTGACCGGCGCCGTCGTCATGCTGATCGGCTTCAACCTGGCCCCGGTCACCGCCTCCACGTACTGGCCCGCCGACCAGTGGACCGCGCTCCTGGTGATGCTCTTCACCGGTTTGGCCGTGGTGTGCCTGCGCGGTTTCTGGTCCCGCATCGCGATCTTCCTCGGTCTGCTCTTCGGCTACGGCATCTCCTGGCTGTTCGACCGGATCTTCGGCCGCATCCACTCCGTGAACGGTGGCGCGGAGGCCGTCGACCACTGGCGTCTCGACCTGTCCGCGGTCGGCCACGCCGACTGGATCGGCCTGCCCTCCTTCCACGCCCCGTCCTTCGAGTGGTCCGCGATCCTCGTCGCGCTGCCCGTTGTCATCGCGCTGATCGCGGAGAACGCCGGACACGTCAAGGCCGTCGGCGAGATGACCGGCGACAACCTGGACGACAAGCTCGGCACGGCGATCTCGGCGGACGGCGCCGCGTCGATCCTCTCCACGGCCGTCGGCGGCCCCCCGAACACGACGTACTCCGAGAACATCGGCGTCATGGCCGCCACCCGCGTCTACTCGACGGCCGCCTACTGGGCCGCGGCCGGCTTCGCCCTCCTGTTCGGCCTGTGCCCGAAGTTCGGCGCGATCGTCGCCGCCATCCCCGGCGGCGTCCTCGGCGGCATCACCGTCATCCTGTACGGCATGATCGGCCTGCTCGGCGCCCAGATCTGGATCAACGCCAAGGTCGACCTGCGCAACCCCCTGAACCTGGTCCCGGCGGCCGCGGGCATCATCATCGGCGTCGGCAACGTGTCGCTGAAGTTCACCGACAACTTCTCCCTGAGCGGCATCGCCCTCGGCACGATCGTCGTGATCACCGGCTACCACGCCCTGCGCGCGATGGCCCCGGCCCACCTCAAGACCCAGGAACCCCTCCTGGACGCAGGCACCTCCGCGTACGACAGGAAGCCGCCGTCCGACACCACCGGCGCCTGACCTGCGGCCCGTCACCCCGCCCGGGGGCCCGCGCCGCGATCAGTCCGCCAGCTCGTACGCGTAGTCCGGGGTGAACGTGCCGGGGTCGCCCTTGCAGCCGTCGGACTCGCCCGGGAGCTTGACCCACAGGTACGCGTCGATGCGGGACTCGCCCGTGGTGAGGGTCGGGGAGCGGCCGATCCTCCGGCCGTCGGGGTCGCACCACTCTCCGGCGGGCGGGGCGCCGTTGCCGTTGCGGCTCGTGTCGACGACGGCGCCGAGGGAGGCGGGGGCGCCCATCGCGGCGAGGACCCGGCGGTCGTAGGCGATCTCGTCCGCGGTGCGGTGGAAGTTCGAGACGTTGCTGAAGATCCCGTCGGACGAGGCGGGGGACGCGGCGCCCGCGGCGCGCAGGCGGGCGGCCTGGGCGGCCGGGGTGTTCCAGCCGGAGTGGCCGGCGTCGTAGTACACGCGGGCACGCGGGTTCGCCGCCTTCAAGACGCGGCCGGCCCGGGCCAGGGCCGCGTACCGGCCCGTGCGCTGGTCCGCGCTCAGGCACTCGGTCTGGGAGAGCGCGTCCGGCTCCAGGATCACGATGACCTCGCGGTCGCCGAGGCCCGCCGCGAACCGGTCGATCCAGTCGTCGTACGCGGCCAGGTCCGGGGCCCCGCCCTCGGAGGCGCCGCCGCAGTCCCGCTCGGGGATCGTGTACGGGACGACGACCGGCACCCCGCCCGCGCCCGCCGCGCCGGAGGTGACCGCACGGACCCGGGCGGTGATCGTGGCGGGGGTGAAGTCGGCGAACCACACGGCCGCGGGCCGGTCCGCTATCGCCGCCTCGATGAGCGGCCGGCGCGGGTCACCGCGGTGGGCCCGGACCCAGTCGAGGACCTGGGAGTCGCCGTGCCGGTACAGGCGCGTCGCGGCGAGCCGCGCGTCGGACGGCCGCGGAGGGGCGGAACTCGGCTTCGCGGGACGGGGCTTCGGCGTGGCCGCATGCCTGCTCGGGGACGGCGACGCGCTCGTCGGTGCGGGGCTCGGCCGTACGGGCAGTGGTTGCGGGCTCGGGGACGAGCTGACCGTGGGCCGCGCCTCGTCCCCGCCGTCGGGCCCCTCGCCGAGCGCGGACACGAGACCCGCGAGTGTCCCCGCGGCCACCACGGCCGAGGCGGCCGCCACGATCGCCGAACGGCCGGCCGCACGGCGCCGCGCCGCCCTCCGCTCGGCGAGCCGTCGCGCGCGTAACCCTGCCACGGTGCTCTCCCCCCTCGCGCCACGGCCCGTTCCCCCGTTCTGGGGAAGCCCCCGGCCCGGCGGCACCCGCGTCACCCTACGGCTGGGACCCTTCCTGCATGGCGCAGTCGCAGCGGATCGCACACCTTCACGTCCCGGCCGACGGGGTCGACACCGTCCTCGCGCGGATGCGCGCCCTGTCCGCGGATCTGCCGCCGACGGACGGCGTGGCCGTGTTCAACCGGGTCTACCTCACCGTCACGGACACCATCGGCCGGGCCGTCGCCGCGGGGCGCAGCGAGGGCTTCCCCGACCGGTCCGCCGCGATCACGCTGGACGTCCGCTTCGCGGAGCGCTATCTCGCGGCCGTCGACGCGGCGGCGCGCGGGGCCCGGCCGCCCGCCTGCTGGCGTCCGCTCCTGATGTTCCGCCGCCATCCGGGAGTACGCCCGCTGCAGTTCGCGCTCGCGGGCATCAATGCGCACATCGGCCACGATCTGGCGCTCGCCGTCGTGGACACGTGTCGTACGCTCGGCTGCGAACCGGAGGGTCTCGAGGACGAGTTCGACCGCGTGGGCGAACTCCTCGGCGCGCTGGAGGAGCACATCCGCGAAGAGCTGATGCCGGGCCCCGATCTGCTCCAGGTGGCCGATCCGCTGACGCATCTGCTGAGTTCCTGGAGCATCGAGCGGGCGCGCGACGCGGCCTGGGCGGCGGCCCGCGCGCTGTGGGCGCTGCGCGGACTGCCGCCGCTCGCCGCGGAGTTCGGCCAGCGCCTCGACACCTCGGTGGGACTGGTGAGCCGGATGCTGCTGACCCCGCTGCCGGACTGACACACCATCAGTCACGGAACACCCGGACGATCCACGGGCGTTGACATCGTGGCGCCCCGGACGGGCGCGACGCGGACGACGAAGGAGCACGGCATGACGACTCGGCTCGGCCTGGGCCTTCCCCAGATGAAGCAGTACGCCATCGGACGCGACATCCCGCAGGTGGCACGCGCCGCGGAGGAGATCGGGTACGAGAGCCTGTGGGTCTTCGAGCGGGTCCTGTTCCCCGAGCCCGCCACCCAGGGGCTCTACGGGGTCCCGGGCCTGCCCTGGCCGGACCAGTACCGCTCGGTCGCCGACCCGCTCGTCTCGCTGACGCTCGCGGCCGGGGCCACGTCCCGGGCCCGGCTCGGCACCAGCGTGCTGGTCGCGCCCCTGCACATCCCGTTCCAGCTGGCACGTGCGCTCGCCTCGCTGGACGCCGCGAGCGGCGGCCGGGTCGTCGCCGGGTTCGGCACCGGCTGGTCCCACGACGAGTACGCGGCGGCCTCCGTGGCCCCCTTCGAGCAGCGTGGCCGGGTCCTCGACGAGCTGATCGACGTGTGCCGCGCGGTGTGGGGCCCGGACCCCGTGTCGTACAAGGGCGAGCTGACCACCATCGCCCCGGCGGAGGTCGGGCCGAAGCCGGCCGGGCCGCTGCCGATCCTGCTCGCGGCGGGCGGCCCGAAGGCGCGGCGCCGGCTGGTGGACCGCGCGGAGGGCTGGATGCCGGTGTCGGCCGGGGCCGAGCCGCTCGCCCGGGAGTGGGCCGCCCTGCGGGAGACGGCCGAGGAGCGCGGCCGGACGACCCCGATCCGGTCGGTGCTGCGGGCGAACACGGAGCACACCCGGGAGCCGTACACAGGCGAGGACCGCCGCCCGTTCCAGGGCAGCGTCGACCAGATCGTCGAGGACCTCGTCGCGCACGCCGCGATCGGCCTGGACGAGATCTTCGTCGACCTCCAGGGCCGGGCCGCCGACGCGGCCGAGCTCACGGACCTGGCCGCGGAGGTGTACGAGAAGGCGCGGGCCGCCGGGGTGTGACCGGTCCGCGCCGCCTCGCGGGTGCCGCTCAGTCGTCGGGCAGCTCGACCGGGGCGATCGACGGGTAGAGGTCGCCGGGGCCCGGGTTGGTCGGGTCGGTGGCGCCGCCCAGGTGGTGCATGACGCCCCACACGGCGTTGAGCGCGGTCTGCACGGCGCCCTCGGCCCAGCCGGCGGTCCAGGAGATGTCGTCGCCGGCGAGGAAGAGGCCGCGCCGGTCGGCGGGCAGCGTGTCCTGCATGAAGTGGGTGAACAGGCGGCGCTGGTAGCGGTAGTGGCCCGGCAGGTTGGCCTTGAACGCGCCCATGAAGTACGGCTCGTTCTCCCAGGACACGGTGACCGGGTTGCCGATGATGTGCTTGCGGATGTCGACGTCGGGATAGATCTCGCCGAGCGACTTCAGCATGACCTCGAGCCGCTCGCCGGCGGACAGCGGCAGCCACTTCAGGCTGTCGTCGCACCACGTGTAGGAGAGGCAGATGACGGCGGGCCGGTCCGGTCCGTCGTCGAGCAGGTAGGTGCCGCGGGTCATGCGGTCGGTGAGCGTCATCGACATGGTGTCGCGGCCGGTGCGCGCGTCCTTGTCCAGCCAGAACGGCCGGTCGACGGGCACGAACAGCTTGCTGGACTCCATGTAGTGGGTCCGCTCGATGGCCGTCCAGTGGTCGATGGGGAACAGCTCGTCGTCGCAGGCGACCTTGGACAGCAGCATCCAGGACTGGGCGGTGAAGATCGCCGCCTTGAACGTGCGGATGTCGCCGTCGGCGTCCGTGACGGTGACGTGGTTCCCGGCGGTGCGGGCGAGACGGGTCACGGCCGGCTTCGGCGCGCCCCCCTCGTGCAGGGAGGACAGCGACGTGCCGGGCGCCCAGTGCACGATCTTCTGCGGCTCGCGCTCCCACAGCCGCAGGGGCAGCTGCTGCGAGCCGCCGACGATGCCGCGGTGGTGGTCGTCGGCCTCGGTGTAGACGACGCGCAGGATCTCGAGGATCGAGTTCGGGAAGTCGGTGTCCCAGCCGCCGGTGCCGAAGCCGACCTGGCCGAAGATCTCGCGGTGCCGGAAGGACCTGAAGGCCTCGGACTCGCACAGGAAGCCGTAGAAGGTCTGGTTGTCGAGCTTCTCGACGAGCTTCGCCCAGATCTCCCGGATGCGCGGCACGTCGCGCTCGCGCATGGCCTGGTTCATGTCGGAGAAGTCGGCGCCCTCGTCGAGGCACCGGTTCCAGGCCGCGGCGACGTCCCGGTACACCTGCGGCAGGTCCTCGATGGTCTCCGCGTAGTGCGACTCGCCCTTGAGGTCGACGACGGTCGAGGGGGTCGCCGGGGAGAGCGGGTTCGGGAAGGGCCGGGTCTCGAGGTCCACCAGGTCGATGTAGTGCTGGAGCGCGGTCGACGACGGCGGGAAGCGCATGGCGCCCATCTCGGCGGTGAGCCCGGCGGCGTCCGGCGGCGTCCCCTCGAACCCGACGGTGCGCAGCCGCCCGCCGATCTCGTCGGCCTCGTACACGACGGGCTTGAGGCCCATCTTCATGAGCTCGTAGGCGGCCACGATCCCGGAGAGCCCGCCGCCGATGACGGCCACCTCGGTGCCGTGCTCGGTCGCCGGTATCTGGCCCAGACCGGCCGGGTGCGCGAGGAAGTCGTCGTACGCGTACGGGAAGTCCGGCCCGAACATCGTGATCGGCGGCTGGCCGTCGCTGTGCGGAACGGCGGTCGTGGGCACCGTGGACGTCATGAGGTACGGACTCCTTGCGGATCTGCGGCTGCGGGCCGGCCGGGGGAAGAGGGCGCGCCGGTCCCCCGCACGGCTGCGGCAGAGGTGGGAGGGACCGCAAAGACGCTACGTTTTTGCTGGTCGGCGGGGCAAGACGGGACCGTTGCGTCTGCGGATGCGATCCGTTGCGCCGCGCGGCCCCGATCCGGCGATTCGTTGCACACCCGCGTGACACCACGGTCGCGGAGGGTGGAGCGGCCGCCTCCCCCGTGCGGCGGAGGCGGTACCGACCGTGGCCGGACGTGCCGGGCCGCGCCCCCGGGAGATCGTTCTCACACCCGGAACGACCGGGCGGGAGCGATGATCTCAGGGGGTTCTCCCATGGCACGCACGCGGATCCTGGTGGCGGCGGCACTGGCGCTGCTGGTGGCGGCCACCGGCACGGCCGCGGCCGGCGTCGA
>NZ_WWIA01000726.1 GCF_009870065.1 Streptomyces sp. SID5785
GCGCGAGAAGCCCCACCGGCCCGCACCCGGCGACGAAGGCCTACCGGGGGGCCGCCTCGCGCAGCCGGTCGCCCAGGTCCCGGACGGCGGAGACGAGGGGCTCGGGCCCACGGACCCGGAACTCGACCCCGGTCATCGCCAGCCGCACCGCCATCCACTCCACCGCGTCGGACACCCGCGCCCGCAGCACACACCCACCCCCGCCCGGCAGGGCCTCCGGCTCGCCGATCCACGACGGCACCCGCGCCGCGACGACCTCCGCCGGCGCGAGGAACTCCACGTCGATCTCGTACTCGGAACCGCCCCACGCCGAGGCCACCGACCGCCGCACGTACTGCGCCGCGTCCCCGTCCGGCACCTCCCGCGGAGCGAACCGCGCCCCCGTGGCGAACGGCTCCGTGACCCGGTCGACCCGGAACGTACGCCAGTCCGCCCGGTCCAGGTCGTACGCGACGAGATACCAGCGGCGCCCCGTCGCCACGAGCCGGTAGGGCTCGGCCTGGCGCCGGGTCTCGGCGCCGTCCGCCGCCCGGTACCGGAAGCGCAGCCGCTCGGAGCCGGCCGCGGCGGAGGCGATCACGGTGAGCGTCTCGGTCGCGATGGTCGGGCCGTCGCCCGAGGTCAGCGGGATCGTGGCGGCCTGGAGCGTGGTGACGCGGTGCCGCAGCCGGGACGGCAGCACCTGTTCGAGCTTGGCGAGGGCGCGCACGGACGCCTCCTCGATGCCCTCGACGGCGTGCCCGGCGCCGGCCCGCAGGCCGACCGCGATGGCGACGGCCTCCTCGTCGTCGAGCACGAGCGGCGGCAGTGCCTTGCCCGCGACGAGCCGGTACCCGCCGTCGGAGCCCATGGTGGCCTGCACCGGATAGCCGAGTTCGCGCAGCCGGTCGACGTCCCGCCGCACGGTGCGGCGGGAGACGCCGAGCCGGTCGGCGAGCTCGCCGCCGGGCCACTCGCGCGGCGTCTGCAGGAGAGAGAGGAGTTGGAGCAACCGGGCCGGGGTGTCGGTGGTGGAGCTCGTCGTCTTCGTCATGCCCCCAGCATGCCCCGCCACTAGGACACGATCTGACCTATAGGGCCTCTACGTTCGTCCTATGACCGCAACAGGAACCACCGCAGACCCCGCCGCACCGGCACCGTCCCCGCAGGCCGCACCGGACCGCCGGCGCTGGTTCGCCCTGGCCATCGTGATGACGGCCGCCTTCATGGACCTCGTCGACGTCACGATCGTCAACATCGCGCTGCCGACCATCGAGGCGGACGAGGGCGCCACGACCGGCCAGATCCAGTGGATCACCGCCGGATACGCGCTGGCCTTCGCGGCGCTGCTCATCACGGGCGGGCGGCTCGGCGACATCTTCGGCCGCAAGCGGCTCTTCCTGCTCGGCATCACCGGCTTCACCGTCGCCTCGGCGCTGTGCGGTCTCGCGGCGAACCCGGAGATGCTCGTCGCCGCGCGCATCCTCCAGGGCGGCATGGCGGCGATGATGGTGCCGCAGGTCCTGTCGATCGTGCACGCGACGTTCCCGGCGCACGAACGCGGCAAGGTCTTCGGCCTGTTCGGCGCGATCGTCGGACTCGGCGCCGTGTCCGGGCCGCTGCTCGGCGCGCTCCTGACGGAGTGGGACATCGCGGGCCTCGCCTGGCGCCCCATCTTCCTGATCAACCTGCCGGTCGGTGTCGTCGCGCTCGTGCTCGGCTCCCGCGTCATCAGCGAGTCCAAGGCGCCCAGGGCGCTCAAGCTGGACCTGGTCGGCGTCGTCCTGGTCACCCTCGCGATGCTGGCGCTCGTCTACCCGCTGACCCAGGGCCGCGAGAACGGCTGGCCGCTGTGGGGCTTCCGGATGATGGCGGGATCCGTCGTGATCGTCGCGGTGCTGGTCGCGTACGAGCGGGCGAAGACCCGGCGGGACGGCTCGCCGCTGATCGAGCTCTCGCTCTTCCGGGTCAAGAGCTTCGCGGCGGGCATCGCGGTGCAGACCGTCTTCGGCATCACCACCGGCATCTTCTTCCTGACCTGGACTCTCTACATGCAGATGGGCCTCGGCTGGAGCGCGCTGCGCGCCGGGCTCACCGGCGTCCCGTTCTCGATCGCGGTGTCCGTCGCGGCCGGTGTCTCGGTGCAGAAGCTGGTGCCCCGGTTCGGCCGCAAGGTCCTTCAGGCCGGCGCCCTCACCATGGCCGCGGGCGTGCTGGTCTACGCGGTCGAGGCCGCCCACTACGGACTGGGCATCGCCTCCTGGCAGATGGCGCTGCCGCTGGTCGTGATGGGCCTCGGCATGGGCCTGATCGTGGCGCCGCTCACCGACGCGGTGCTCTCCGAGGTGCCGCGCGAGCACGCCGGTTCGGCCTCGGGCCTCATCAACACCGTGATGCAGATGGGCAACGCGCTGGGTCTCAGCCTGGTCTCCGTCGTCTTCTTCAACGTCGTGGAGGACCGCTTCGCCGAGGGCGCGGGCGACAAGGCCTTCCTGGACGGCTTCCACCACTCCCTCCTGTGGGCGGCGGCCATCCTGGTCGGCATCTTCCTGCTGATGTTCGCCCTCCCGAAGAAGGCCCCGCGCCCCGTGCCCGAGGAGACGGTTCCGGGCGACGCGGGGACCGTTCCGGTCGACGCGGGGACCGGCACACCCCGGCCCGACGGGTCCCGCACCGGCGAGTCCCGCACTGACGAGTCCCGCACCGACGAGCTGGTCGGCTGACCAACCACATCCGGCAGTTGTGTACCTAGGCGCTGGACCGCCCCACCCGGTCCAGCGCCTCCAGCACGTCCAGCGGGACCCCGCCGGGGGCGACGGCCCGGCCGATCCGCTCGCGCACCGCGGTGCGTACCGTCGGCCAGGAGCGCAGGCCCACCGGGTGGAACTCGGCGCGCGGCATCTGGTCGACGAACGGCCACAGCGCCCGCCGCCCCCGGTCGGCCCGCAGCCGCTGCGAGCCCGAGAGCGTCACGGGCAGCGTCTGCGACGCCCCGGTGTCCGGGGACGCGGCGCTCTCCTGGGCGTAGAGGAAGGTCAGGAAGGCGCCGGTCTCGCGCGCGTGGCCGCCCTGCTCGAAGGCGAGCATCCAGTCGGTGATCCCGAGGGGCGGCGCCGAGCCGTCCCCGTCCCGCTGGGGGAACGGGGCGGTGGCGAACGGCAGCCGTGTCCGGCCGGTCGCGCCGAGCAGCACCGGGTGGGCGACCAGCATGCCGACCCGGCCCTTCAGGAACTGCGCGTAGGCCTCGGTGCGGGTGAGCTTCGCCGGGTCCGCGCCCGCGAGGCCGGGGGCGACGAGTTCGTCGCGCAGCCAGTCGAGGGCCGCCGCGTTGTCGGCGGAGCCGAAGTCGTAGCCGCCGAGGTCCGAGTAGCCGCCGCCGCCCGCGAGCAGCCAGGTCAGCAGCTCGTCCTCGGCGGCCTCGGGGCCGAACGCGAGGGCGTAGGGGGTGGGGACGCCGATGCCCTTCAACGCCTGTGCGGCGGAGCGGAGTTCGGCCCAGGAGCCGGGCGGTCCGGCGAGGCCCGCGCGCTCGAACAGGCCGGTGTGGAAGAACAGCCGCGGCGTACTGGCCAGGAGCGGGACCCCGTACTGCACGTACCCGGAGCGACCCGCCTCGGCGAACGACGGGATGAAGTCCGCCTGCGTCGGCACGTCGAAGAGGTCCTCGACCGGGTACAGGGCGTGCGTCTCGGCGTACGGCGCGAAGACGTTGCTCTGTGCGATGTCGGGGGCGCGGCCGTCCTTCACGCGGCGGGCGAGGGTCGCGTCCAGTCTGAGGAACGGGACGCGCTCGATCGCGACGCGGATGCCGGGGTGCTTCTTCTCGAACGCCTTCACGACGTCGTCCCACCGGTCACCGATGGCGGCGCCGACGCTCCGGTCGTAGCTCGCCACCATCAGGCGCAGCGTGACGCCGTCACCGCCGTCCGAGCCGCTGTCGCCGTCCGAGCCGCCGCAGCCGCTCAGGGCCAGGGCGCCGGCCCCGGTCAGGCCCATGGTCCGGGTCAGGATCTGCCGCCGCCGCACTGTTCTCGCCCGTCTGTCGACTGGTTCATGGACATGATCATTCGTGTGGTGGCACATTGTGCCATACCGGCATACCATGCCTGCATGGCAAGCGTGGCCGTGACGAACTGGAGCACGAGATGAACAACCTGACCGGCAAGACCGTCCTCGTCACGGGCGGCGCCCGCGGCATCGGCGGCGAGGTCGCGAGGACCGTCGTCGCCGCCGGTGGCAACGTCGTCATCGGTGACGTCCTCGACGCCGAAGGCGCGGACCTCGCCGCAGGTCTGGGCGAGCGCGCCCGTCACGTCCACCTCGACGTGACGTCCGAGGAGCAGTGGCAGGCCGCCGTCGCGTACACCGTGAGCGCGTTCGGCCGGATCGACGGCCTGGTCAACAACGCGGGCATCTCCACCGGCATGCCCTTCGAGACGGAGAGCGTCGAGCGCTTCCGCACGGTCCTCGAGGTCAACCTGGTCGGCGTCTTCGCCGGAATGAAGACCGTCGTGCCCCCGATGCGGGAGGCCGGCGGCGGCTCCATCGTCAACATCTCCTCGGCGGCCGGACTGATGGGCCTCGCCCTCACCGGCTCGTACGGCGCGTCCAAGTGGGGCGTGCGAGGGCTGACGAAGATCGCGGCGGTCGAGCAGGGCACGGCGAGGATCCGCGTCAACTCCGTGCACCCCGGCATGACCTACACCCCGATGACCGCCCAGGTCGGCATCCGGCAGGGCGAAGGGAACTACCCGAACACGCCCATGGGCCGGGTCGGCGAGGCCGACGAGATCGCCCGGGCCGTCGTGTTCCTGCTCTCCGACGACTCCTCGTACATGACCGGCGCGGAGCTGGCCGTGGACGGCGGATGGACCACGGGGCCGACGGTGAAGTACGTCATGGGGCAGTAGTCCTGCGTCGTGCCCGCGGCGCTTGCCGAGGAGGCCCGGTTCCCGTCAGGGGGCCGGGCCTCCGGCGTTTCCACCGGCGTCTCCACCGACGTCGCCTCTGTCCTCGCCCTCCGCCCGGATGCCCGTTTGTGTCTGTCTTGCGTCTGAACTTGTTTACTTCCCGGAAAACTGGTCGTAGTCTCGGGGAAGAGCAACAGATTCGGGCACGCCCGGACCGGTACGACGAGGGAGACGGGCATGTACGCACCCGAGCGCCAGCAGGAGATCCTCCGCCTCGCCCGCGACGCCGGCCGGGTGGACGTGCTGTCCCTCGCCGAGGAGTTCCAGGTCACCGCGGAGACCGTCCGGCGCGACCTCAAGGCCCTCGACCGCGCCGGACTCGTGCGCCGCGTGCACGGCGGCGCCATCCCCGCCGGACGCCTCGACTTCGAGCCCGACCTCGCCGAGCGCGAGGGCACCGCGGCCGACGAGAAGGACCGCATCGCTCACGCCGCCCTCGCCGAACTGCCCGCCGAGGGCAGCGTCGTGCTCGACGCCGGCTCCACCGTCGCCCGGCTCGCCGCCGCCGTCCCCGTCGAGTCCGAACTCACCGTCGTCACGCACTCGCTGCCCACCGCGGCCCGGCTCGCCGACCACCCGAACCTGCAGCTCCACCTCGTCGGCGGCCGCGTCCGCCACCGCACCCGCGCCGCCGTCGACGCCTGGGCCCTGCGCGCCTACGGGGAGATCCGCGCCGACGTCGCGTTCCTCGCGGCCAACGGCTACTCCGCCACCGCCGGGCTCACCACCCCCGACCTCGCCGAGGCCGCCGTCAAGCGCGGCGCCGTCGCCGCCGCCCGTCGCGTCGTCCTGCTCGCCGACTCCGGCAAGCACGGCCAGGAGCACTTCGCCCGTTTCGGCGACCTCACCGACATCGACCTGCTCATCACCGACACCGGGCTCGCCCCCGAGGACGCCGCCGCGATCGAGGCGGCCGGCACCGAAGTGCTCCGCACCTGACGTCGCCGCCCCCCAGCTGGCCACGACCCCCGCGAACTGCCCCCACCGTACGGAAGCGGCGAACCCCGGCATGATCCTCACCGTCACCCCCAACCCCTCCCTCGACCGCACCTACGAGGTCCCCGGACTCGACCGCGGCGCCGTCCTGCGCGCCACCGGCGAACGCGTCGACCCCGGCGGCAAGGGGGTCAACGTCTCGCGCGCCGTCGCCGCCGCCGGCGCCCCCACCCTCGCCGTCCTGCCGCTCGGCGGCGCACCCGGCGCCCTCGTCGCCGACCTCCTCGACCGCCAGGGCATCAAGGTCGCCCCCGTCCCCGTCGCCGGGCGGACCCGCTCCAACATCGCGCTCGCCGAACCCGACGGCACCCTCACCAAGATCAACGCGCCGGGCCCCGAACTCACCGCCGCCGAGGCCGAGTCCCTCCTCGCCGTCGTCGGCGAACAGTCCGCGGGCGCCGACTGGATCGCCTGCTGTGGCAGCCTCCCGCTCGGCCTCGACCCCTCCTGGTACGCCGCGCTCGTCGCCCGCGCCCACGCCGCAGGCGCCCGCATCGCCCTCGACACCTCCGGACCCGCCCTCCTCGCCGCCCTGCGCGAACGCCCCGACGTGGTCAAGCCCAACGCCGAGGAGCTCGCCGAGGCCACCGGACGCACCCTGACCACCCTCGGCGACGTCGCCGAGGCCGCCCGCGCGCTCCGGGAGAGGGGCGCAGGCGCCGTCCTCGCCTCACTCGGCGCCGACGGCCAGCTCCTCGTCGACGCCGAGGGCATGCACCACGCCACCGCCCCCGTCGACGCCGTCCGCTCCGACGTCGGCGCCGGCGACTCCTCCCTCGCCGGGTTCCTCATCGCGGGCGGCGCGGGCCCCCGCGCCCTCGCCTCCGCCGTCGCCCACGGCGCCGCCGCCGTCCAACTGCCCGGCAGCGCCATGCCCACCCCGGCGGACCTCGCGCCCGCACGCGTGACCCTGACCGCCGACGTCCCCCTCGACCGGCCGCTCACGGAACCGGTGACGTGATGCACGCCGCCCCCGCCGAGCGCCCCACCCACCCGACGCGTAGGCAAAGGAGCCCGCGATGACCGGCCAGATGATCACCGCGGACCTGGTCGACCTCGACCTGTCCGCCGACACCAAAGAGGCCGCGGCCCGCTCGCTCGCGGAGCGCATGACCGCCCTGGGCCGGGTCACCGACCTGGACGGCTTCCTCGCCGACGTCGCCGCCCGCGAGGCCCAGATGCCGACCGGGCTCGACGGCGGGATCGGCATCCCGCACTGCCGCAGCGCCCATGTCACCGAACCCACCCTCGCGTTCGGCCGCGCGGCCCGGGGTATCGACTTCGGCGCGCCCGACGGTCCCGCCGACCTGATCTTCCTGATCGCCGCCCCCGCGGGCGCGGACGACGCCCACCTCACGATCCTGTCCGCGCTGGCCCGCCAGTTGATGGACGAGGACTTCAAGGCGGCCCTGCGCGCGGCGACGGACCCGGACCGCACGGCGTCCCTGATCCGCGGCGACACCCCGGAACCCGCCGCGGCCGACCCCGAGGCCACCGAAGGCGAGCCGGTCGTCGCCGCCGCCCCCTTCCGGATCGTCGCGGTCACCTCCTGCCCCACCGGCATCGCCCACACCTACATGGCGGCCGAGTCCCTGGAGAACACCGCCCGCGACCTCGACGGCGTCGAGATCACCGTCGAGACCCAGGGCTCCTCGGGATTCACCCGCCTCGACCCGGCCGTCATCGCGGCGGCGGACGCCGTGATCTTCGCCCACGACGTCCCCGTACGGGAGAAGGAACGCTTCGCCGGAAAGCCGACGGTCGACGTCGGCGTGAAGGCGGGCATCAGCCGGCCCGCCGACCTGATCACCGAGGTCCGGGCCAGGGCGGCGCGCGGCGAGACGACCGCGGACGCCGCGTCGTCCACACCTGTGGACAACGCCGGCGATCCGACGGACGGTTACGGTACGAAGCTCCGCAAATGGCTGATGTCGGGCGTGAGTTACATGGTGCCGTTCGTCGCGGCGGGCGGGCTGCTCATCGCGCTCGGTTTCGCGATCGGCGGCTACGAGATCGCGGACGTGAAGGTCGGGACGCTCCTCGACCACTTCGACTGGAGCTCGACGACCAGCTGGGCCGCGCTGCTCTTCCAGACCGGCCAGGCCGCGTTCGGCTTCCTGATCCCCGTCCTCGCCGGGTACATCGCGTACGGCATGGCGGACCGGCCGGGTCTGGTGCCGGGGTTCGTCGGCGGCGCTGTCGCGGTGACGACGCAGGCGGGATTCCTCGGCGGCCTGGCCGCGGGCCTCATCGCGGGCGGCGTGGTCATGGCCATCCAGAAGGTGAAGGTCCCGGCCGTGCTGCGCGGGATCATGCCGGTCGTCGTGATCCCGCTGCTGTCGTCCGTCGCGGTGGGCTTCCTGATGTTCGTGGTGATCGGAAAGCCGATCGCCTCGCTGCAGAGCGCGCTGACCGACTGGCTCAACTCGCTGTCCGGCGCCAACGCGATCGTGCTCGGCGTCGTCCTCGGCCTGATGATGTGTCTCGACCTCGGCGGTCCGCTCAACAAAGTCGCCTACGCCTTCGCGGTCGGTGGTCTCGCGAATCCCACGGACGGCTCGCTGAAGGTGATGGCCGCCGTGATGGCCGCGGGCATGGTCCCGCCGCTCGCGATGGCGCTGGCCACGACCGTACGGGGCCGGCTGTTCACCCGCTCCGAGCGGGAGAACGGCAAGGCTGCCTGGGTGCTCGGAGCCTCGTTCATCACGGAGGGGGCCATTCCCTTCGCCGCGGCCGATCCACTCCGTGTGATCCCTGCCTCGATGGCGGGAGGCGCGGTCACCGGCGCCCTGTCGATGGCCTTCGGCTGCACGCTGCGGGCTCCGCACGGCGGCATCTTCGTGGTGCCGCTGATCGGCAACGCGTTCCTCTACCTGATCGCGGTCGCCGCCGGAGTCTGCGTCTCCGCCGCGCTCGTCATCGGCTTGAAGGGTCTGCGCACGGCGGGAGCCGCGGCCGTCGCGGACGACGGCCCGTCGGACGAACTGCCGGGGCAGAACGCGAAGGTCGCGGCCGCCGCCTGAGCCGGACCCCACCCGCAGCGCGTCGGCCCTCGGGCGGGCCGCCCCGACGGTCGGGGCAAGTCCGGACCTGTCCGGTGCTGCGAGATACGTCACGGTCCGGGACCAAAGTCCCGGACTGTGGTGTTCACTGGACCGCATGCCTGAGCACGTGTCGATCCTTCAGCAGGTGGGCCTGGCGATCCTCGTGGTCGCGACGGTGGCGTGGGTGGTCGGTCTGGTGCGGCTCGTCCGCGCTGTCGCCGTGGCCCCGCCGGGGCCCTCGCGGCTGCCCGCCGGGGCGCTGCCCGCGCAGTCGCAGGCGCCGGCCGTGGAGTCGGTGCCGCTGACGGCGGACGAGCAGGACGCGTTCGCCGGGCTCGTGCGGCAGTTCAGCCGGGGCTGAGGCGGTGGGTCCGGTCCGTCAGCGGCGGGCCGGGCGGGTGGACGCGCGGTGCTCGATCGCGGTGCGCGCCGCTTCCTGGGTCAGATAGACCTCGCACATGTGCCGGCCGTCCCGTGTCGCCGTGTGCTCGACCTCCCAGAGACTGACCTCGCAGCCGTCCCGCAGCAGGAACGCGTGCTCGTACAGCGCGAAGCCCTGGCTGAGCCGGCGGCCGAAGGCCTGGGTGATCTCGTGGGCGCAGGCGCCGCTCAGCAGCCGGGAGGTGCCGGGACCGGGGCGGGTGGCCGCGTCCGGGTTCTCCGCGCGGCGCAGCAGGCGGCGGGCGTGGTCGACGGAGCGGTCGGGGTCGACGTGTCCGTAGACGTGGCCGCGCGGCGGGACCGGCGGTAAGAGCGTGGGGGACAGGGGTGCCTGGAGGGTGAAGTCGGGTGCGCACTCGGGGGGCAGGGGGAGGCGTCCGGTGGCCAGGTGCAGTTCGTCCTCGGTGACGTAGACCTCGTGCTGGGGGGTGCGGTCGCGTCCGGTGTTGTGGACGAGCTCCCAGAGGGTCAGGGGGCTGCCGTCGGCGAGCAGCCAGGTGTGCCGGTACGTCTCGCGGTGGAGGCCCGCACTGTGGTGGGCGGAGTGCAGGGTGCTGTCGTGGGCGAGGGCGCTGTCGAGGCGGGCGACGGTGTCGTCGGGGAGCTCGAAGGAGTTGAGCGCGCGCCCGAGCAGGCTGCGGAGCTGCCCGTCGGGTGACGTGTCCGACGCGAGGTCGGGCAGAGGGTCGGGCACATGGTCGTACGGAACGCTCAAGGCACCTCCCGGGATCGCTTCGTGTCACCTTGTGGGTGCATACCGTAGCCCCTCGGTCGGACATCGGCGCCTGAAACGGCAAACGCGGAGCGGGATGTGGAGAGCGGCCCCGCGCGGGGCGGGGTTGTCCGGAACAACGCGGGGGCCGCGCGGGAGGTTCCCGCGCGGCCCCTGGTCTTCCGTGGGGGGAGGTCCTGTCCCGGGTCCCGGGAGGTCCCGTCCGGGTCAGGCGGCGCTGCCGGCCGTCCACTCGCTCCAGGACATGTTCCAGCCGTTGAGGCCGTTGTCGGGGGCGACCGTCTTGTCGTGGGAGTTCTTGACGATGACGACGTCACCGACGAGGGAGTTGTCGTAGAACCACTTGGCGGTGGTGTCGCCGCCGGCGCCGCGGACGTCCTGCATGCCGACGCAGCCGTGGCTGGTGCCCTGGGAGCCGAAGATGCCGGGCGAGCTCCAGTAGTTGCCGTGGATGAAGGTGCCGGACTGCGACAGGCGCATCGCGTGCGGGACGTCGGAGATGTCGTACTCGCCGCCGAAGCCGACCGTCGAGCCGTTCATGCGGGTCTGGACGAACTTCTCGGAGATGACCATCTGCCCGTTGTAGGTGGGGTGGGCGGTGCTGCCGGTGGAGACCGGGACGGTCTTGAGGGTCCGGCCGTCGCGGGTGACGGTCATCTTCTGGGTGTTCGCGTCGACTGTGGAGACCTGGGAGCGGCCGACGGTGAAGGTGACGGTCTTCTTCTGGACGCCGTTGATGCCGTTCGCGCCCTCGACGCCGTCGAGGTCGATCTTCATCGTGACCTTGGAGCCGGCCTTCCAGTACTCCTCGGGCCGGAAGTCGAGGCGCTGGGTGCCGAACCAGTGGCCGACGACCTGCTGGCCGCTGCTGGAGGTGACCGTGATGTGGGACTGGACGTCCTTCTTGTTCGTGATGGCCTTGTCGAACGTGAAGGAGACCGGCATGCCGACGCCGACCGTCGTGCCGTTGTCCGGGGTGTAGGTCCCGATGAAGCTGTTGTCGTTGGAGACGGTGGTGAAGATGGAGTTGGCGGCGGCCGTGTCGCCGTCGGAGTCCTTCGCGGTGGCGGAGATGCGGTACTTGGTGCCGCGCTCCAGCTGCTCCTTGGGCTTCCAGGTGGCGCCGTCGGCGCTGAGGGTGCCGTCGACCTCGGCGCCGTCCGCGGAGGTGGTCATCTTCACGGTGGTGAGCTTGCCGCCGCTGACCTTGACGCCGGTGGCGTTGATGGAGGCGCCGGTCGAGCCGTCCTTGGCGGAGATGGTGATGCGCGGGGCGCCCTCGGCGCCGCCCTTGCCGTCCGTGTCGTTGTCCGCCTTGGCGCTGCCGCCGCAGGCCGTGAGGGTCAGCGCACCGACGGCGACTGCGGCACATACGGCGACTATGTTCTGCCTCTTCACGGTCTGCTCCTGTTCCAGTGGAAGATCCGCTTGATCTGCTTGATCCGGTTGATCTGGTTCTTCGTGTTGTTCCGGTGTGTGAAGAGAGCGCGAGACGACCGGAGGGGTTCCTTCCGTTTCCTGTGAAGGCAGCCACAGGGACAGTCCTGTGACGAAGAGCGGACTTCGTTACGGGAACGCCGCCCCCGGCGCACGAAGCGGCCCCCTCACCCGTACAGCTCGGAGTACGACAGAAACGTCCCGCCGGGCCCGTGCACCGACTCCGCCGACCGCACCGCGCGCACGATCGCCCGCGTCACGAGATCGGCCCCCGCCGCGAGGATCTCGTTGAGCGCGAGCGGGTTCGCGGCGTCCAGCGGCCGGTCCCCGGTGGCGAGGGCGAACACCGTGTCCCCGTCGTTCAGCAGATGCACCGGCCGCACCGCACGCGCGATCCCGTCGTGCGCGGTCCCGGCCACCTTCTGCGCCTGGGCCCGGCTGAGCTCGGCGTCCGTGGCGACGACGGCCAGCGTCGTGTTCAGCGCCGGGCCGGCCCCCGGTCCGTTCGCCGCGAGGGCCCGTGCGACCCGCTCGCCCGCAGCCGCGTGCACCTCGGCGGCGGGGCGGGCGACCGGGCCGCCCTGCGCGAAGAACTCCCCGTACAGCGCGCCCGTCGCCGGGTCGACCGCCGAGCCCGCCGCGTTGGCCACGACCAGGGCGCCGACCGTGATCCCCGAGTCCAGCACGGCCGAGGCGGTGCCGACGCCGCCGCGCAGCCGCCCGACGAGCGCCCCCGTGCCCGCGCCGACACCGCCCTCGGCCACCGGGGCGCCGACCGGGCTCGCCGCGGCGGCCTCCACCGCCGCGCGGCCCGTCGACGCGTCTGGCCTGGCCCGCCAGTCGCCGCCCCGGCCGAGGTCGAAGACGCAGGCGCCGGGCACCACGGGCACGACCTGGCCGGGGCCGCCCACCGGCACCCCGCGACCCTGCTCCTCCAGCCACGCCATCACCCCGGACGCCGAGTCGAGCCCGAACGCGCTGCCGCCCGTCAGCACCACCGCCTCGATCCGCTGGACCAGATTGCGCGGGTCGAGCGCGTCGGTCTCCCGGGTGCCGGGCCCGCCGCCGCGCACGTCCACGGCGGTGACCGCGCCGCCCTCCGGAGCGAGCACGACCGTGGTCCCGGTCAGCCGGCCGCCGCCGGTCAGGGTCGCGTGGCCCACGCGCAGGCCGGGCACGTCGGTGAGGGCGTCGTTCTGGATCGTCGTCATGTGCCCTGCGTACCACGCCAGTTGACCCGCGACACGGCGCCGTGCCGCCGCCGTGCGGCAGGCCGGGGCCGCGGGGCGGCGGGGACCTTGGTCGCCCGGAACTCGGTGCCCTCGGCACTGTCCGGGCGCGACCATCGCCTCTGCTGCGCGGCCGTGGCACGCAGCAGCCTGGAGAGGCAAGGAATCCCCTCCTCACCACCAGGAACACGTCATGAGTCCTGCTGTCAGGGACGCCGCCGCGGTCGACGACGTCACCCGTTCCTATGATCTCGAGCAGTACCGGCCCGGGCGCACGATCAGCGACTGGGAGCCCGAGAACGAACTGTTCTGGAAATCGGTCGGCAAGCGGGTCGCCTCCCGCAACCTGTGGATCGCCGTCCCGGCCCTGCTGGTCGCCTTCGTCGTGTGGCAGGTGTGGAGCGTCACCGCGACGAGCCTCGGTGACGTCGGCTTCGGCTTCAGCACCTCCCAGCTGTTCTGGCTGACCGCGATCCCGGGTCTCACCGGCGGTACCGCCCGGATCTTCTACACGTTCCTCGGCCCGCGGATCGGGCAGCGCCGCTTCACCGCGCTGTCCACGCTGGTCCTGGTGGTCCCGCTGATCTGGCTCGGCTTCGCCGTCCAGGACCCCGGCACCCCGTACGCCGTGATGGTCACGATCGCCGCGCTGTGCGGCTTCGGCGGCGCCAACTTCGCCTCGTCGCTGGCCAACATCGGCTTCTTCTTCCCCAAGCGCGAGAAGGGCAACGCCACCGGCATCAACGGCGGCCTCGGCAACCTCGGTGTGTCCGTCGTCCAGCTGCTCACCCCGATCGTCATCACCAGCTCGGTCATCGCGCTCGGCTCCGCGGAGCACAAGGCCGACGGCACGCCGGTCTACCTGCAGAACGCCGCGTTCCTGTGGGTGCCGGTCCTCGTGGTCCTGGCCGCCGTCGCCTGGTTCGGACAGAACGACCTGAAGGTCGCCTCCACGCCCTTCAAGCAGCAGAAGATCATCTTCCGGCGCAAGCACAACTGGCTCATGACCTGGCTGTACGTCGGCACCTTCGGCTCGTTCATCGGCTTCGCGGCCGCGCTGCCGATGCTGATCAAGACCACCTGGACCCCGATCGACGCCTCCTACACCGCGGCCACCTACGCCTGGATCGGCCCGGCCGTCGGCGCGCTGGCCCGCTGGGGCGGCGGCTGGCTCGGCGACCGGCTGGGCGGCGCGCGCGTCACGATCCTCTCCTTCGCCGGCATGGCCGCCTCGATCATCGGCGTCATCGCGTTCATGCCGTCGAACGGCGCGGGCGGCTCCTTCTGGGGCTTCCTCGCCTGCTTCTACCTGGCGTTCTTCTTCAGCGGCATCGGCAACGGCTCCACGTTCCGCCAGATCCCCGTGATCTTCCGCAACCAGCACCTCGCGGGGCTGACCGAGGGCACCCCGCAGTACGCGAAGGCGCGCAAGCAGGCGGAGATGGAGTCCGGCGCCGTCACCGGCTTCACCTCGGGGATCGCCGCGTACGGCTTCTTCTTCATCCCCGCGATGTTCGCCAACTTCTCGGTCACCAGCGCCCTGTGGTGCTTCGTGGGCTTCTACGCCACCTGCATCGCCGTCTGCTGGTGGTTCTACGCCCGCCGGGGTGCCGAGTCCCCGAGCTGAGCCCCCGGCCCCTCCACGGGGCGACCTGGGAACACCGCGCCCTTTCTTGTGAATACCTTCACAAGCGGGCGCGGGTCGGAAGTCCCGAAAGAAATGCCAGGTCAGCGCACTGATCTGGGCCCGTCGAGGCCCGCGAGCGGGCCCAATGGTCCCGAACTCAGGACCATTGCGGCCCGCCGGGCGGCCCGCACGGGCGTCCAATGAACACGTAGCAACGAACCGGTCGAGCAGATGGGGAAGGTGCCGCAGATGACTGCCACTCCCGCGGAGAAGACGACGCACGGCGAGGCCTGGGAGGGCTTCAGGGGAGGCCTGTGGCGCGACGCCGTCGACGTCCGCGACTTCGTCCAGCAGAACTACACCCCCTACGAGGGCGACGGCTCCTTCCTCGCCGGACCGACCGAGCGCACCACCGCCGTGTGGAACCGGCTGCTCGGCATGTTCCCCGCGGAGATCGAGCGCGGCATCCACGACGTCGACGTCCACACCCCCTCGCGCATCGACGCCTTCCGGCCGGGCTACGTCGACGGCACCGCGGCCGACCACCGGGACCTGATCGTCGGGCTCCAGACCGACGCCCCGCTCAAGCGCGCCATCATGCCCAACGGCGGCTGGCGCATGGTCGAGGGCGCCCTGAACGCCTACGGCCACGAGGCCGACCCCGAGGTCCGGGAGATCTACACCCACCTCCGCAAGACCCACAACGAGGGCGTCTTCGACGCCTACACCCCCGAGATCCGCGCCTGCCGCTCCTCCGGCATCATCACCGGCCTGCCCGACGCCTACGGCCGCGGCCGCATCATCGGCGACTACCGCCGCGTCGCCCTCTACGGCGTCGACCGGCTCGTCGCCGCCAAGCAGGCCGACAAGGACGCACTCGCCGCCCAGTGGCCCACCGAGCACGTCATCCGCGACCGCGAGGAGATCTCCGAGCAGATCAAGGCCCTGGGCGAGCTCAAGTCCATGGCCCTGTCCTACGGCTACGACATCTCGGGCCCCGCCCGCACCGGCCGCGAGGCCGTCCAGTGGCTCTACTTCGGCTACCTCGCCGCCGTGAAGGAGCAGAACGGCGCGGCCATGTCGATCGGCCGCATCGACAACTTCCTCGACATCTACCTCCAGCGGGACATCGAGGCCGGCCGCCTCACCGAGGCGCAGGCCCAGGAGTTCATCGACGACTTCGTCATCAAGCTGCGCATCGTCCGCTTCCTGCGCACCCCCGAGTACAACGACCTCTACTCCGGCGACCCCACCTGGGTCACCTGGTCGATGGCCGGCATCGGCGAGGACGGCCGCCCGCTCGTCTCGCGCACCACCTTCCGCGCCCTGCAGACCCTCTACAACCTCGGACCCGCCCCCGAGCCCAACCTCACCGTCTTCTGGTCGCGCGAACTGCCGCGCGGCTTCAAGGACTTCGCCGCCCAGGTCGCCATCGACACCTCGGCCATCCAGTTCGAGTCCGACGAGCTGATGCGGCCCAAGTACGGCGACGACACCGCCATCGCCTGCTGCGTCTCGGCCATGGCCGTCGGCAAGCAGATGCAGTTCTTCGGCGCCCGGGTGAACGTCGCGAAGGCGCTCCTCTACGCGATCAACGGCGGCCGCGACGAGAAGACCGGCAAGCAGGTCGTCGAGGGCTTCACGCCGATCGAGGGCGACGTCCTCGACTACGGGACGGTCGCCGCGCGGTACGACGCGATGCTCGACTGGCTCGCGAGGACGTACGTGCACGCGCTCAACGTCATCCACTACATGCACGACAAGTACGCCTACGAGCGCATCGAGATGGCCCTGCACGACCAGGAGATCCTGCGCACCATGGCCTGCGGCATCGCCGGGCTGTCCGTCGCCGCGGACTCCCTGTCCGCGATCAAGCACGCCCGCGTCAAGGTGATCCGCGACGAGACCGGGCTCGCCGTCGACTACGAGATCGAGGGTGACTACCCCGCCTACGGCAACAACGACGACCGGGCCGACGCGATCGCCCAGGGCATCGTCCGCGGCTTCATGGAGAAGGTCCGCAAGCACCCGACCTACCGCGACGCGGTCCACACCCAGTCCGTGCTGACGATCACCTCGAACGTCGTCTACGGCAAGAAGACCGGCAACACCCCCGACGGCCGCCGCGCCGGCACCCCCTTCGCCCCCGGCGCCAACCCGATGAACGGGCGCGACGAGCACGGCTACATCGCCTCGGCGCTCTCCGTCGCCAAGCTGCCCTACGACGACGCCGAGGACGGCATCTCGCTGACCAACACGATCACGCCCGACGCGCTCGGCCGCACCCCGGCGGAGCGGATCGGGAACCTCGCCGGGGTGCTCGACGGCTTCACGGCCGGCGACGGCTTCCACATGAACGTCAACGTGCTCGACAAGGCGACCCTCGAGGACGCCATGGAACACCCCGAGAACTACCCGCAGCTGACCATCCGGGTGTCCGGCTACGCCGTGAACTTCGTCCGGCTCACGCGCGAGCAGCAGCTCGACGTCATCAACCGCACGTTCCACGGATCGCTGTGAGCCCGCGGCACAGCCCCTGAACCGCGGTCCCGGGGCCGGGCCCTCACCCCGGCCCCGGGCACCGCGCCACCCCGCACCCCACCCCGCCGTCCGAGGAGCCCCGCCATGACCGTGCTGCTCACCCAGAACCTGGGCGCGAACGACGCCGCCACCCCGGCGGCCGCCGCGACGCACCGCCCCATCGAGGGCTCCGTGCACTCCTGGGACCTGTCGACCGGCGTCGACGGACCGGGCAGCCGCTTCGTCACGTTCCTCTCCGGGTGCCCGCTGACCTGCCTGTACTGCCACAACCCCGACACGTGGCGGATGCGCGACGGCAAGCGGACCCCGGTCGGCGCGATCGTCGCGGAGGCCGCCAAGTACACCCGGTTCATCGAGGCGGCCGGCGGCGGCGCCACCATCAGCGGCGGCGAGCCGCTGCTCCAGCCGGTCTTCGCCGGCGAACTGCTGCACCGCCTCAAGCACGAGCTCGGCCTGCACACAGCCCTCGACACCTCCGGCTTCCTCGGCGTGCGGGCCACGGACGCGCTGCTGCGCGACGTCGACCTGGTACTGCTCGACATCAAGTCCTGGGACCGCGCCACCTACCGGAAGGTCACCGGCCGGCCGCTCCAGCCCACCCTCGACTTCGCGCGCCGCCTGGCCGACCGCGGCCAGGACGTCTGGGTGCGCTTCGTGCTCGTGCCCGGCCTCACCGACGACCCCGGCAACATCGAGGGCGTCGCCGCCTTCGCGGCCTCCCTCGGCAATGTCTCCCGGGTCGACGTGCTGCCCTTCCACAAGCTCGGCGAGGCGAAGTGGCAGGCGCTCGGCACCCCCTTCGCGCTGCACGACACCCCCGCGCCCACCGCCGAGGAGGTCGGCCGGGCCAAGGCGGTCTTCGCCTCCCACGGGCTCACCGCGGTCTGAGCGCGCGACGTACCCTGGAGCCATGAGCACCGCCCCGAAGCCCGCCCCCGAGCCGCGCGACCCCAAGGCCGCGCTGATCTTCGACGACCCGCTGTCGGCGCAGTCGGCCGACGACACGGACCGGGGGTGGGGCGAGCGCCCGGCCGCCGGAGAGAGCAGCGCCGCCGACCTGGCCCGCTTCCTCGACGAGAAGCCGCCCCACCACCTCTGAAGGGCCGCTACGGCTCGGAGTGCCCCGGGCCGCGCTGCGCGACGAGTGCGTCGCGGATCTCCTTGAGCACCTCCAGCTCGGAGATCTCCAGCACCTCCTGGGTGCCTTCCTTCGCCGCGTCCTGGTTGGCCTTGCGGGCCAGGTACTTCGCCATGGGCAGGACCATCAGGAAGTAGACGACCGCCGCCGTGATCAGGAAGCTGAGCGTGGCGCTGAGGACCGTGCCCCAGAGAATCTCGATGCCGTCGCCGCCCGAGCAGTCGCCCTTGACGCAGGACTTGTAGCCCTCCAGGTCCTTGGTCCCGAAGGCGCCGACGATCGGGTTGATCACGCCCTTGACCACCGCGTTCACGATGTTGGTGAACGCGGCGCCGATGACGACCGCGACCGCCAGGTCGATCACATTGCCGCGCATCAGGAAAGCCTTGAAGCCCTCCCAGACGCCCGGCGCTTTCTTCTCGCTCACCAGAAGGCCTCTCTTCACATGTCCGGGTTGTGGGGCAAACGCCCCCGCAACCTACGACAGTTCGGGTCAGACCTGTCCAATCCGGTAACTCGATCGAGGGACTTGACCGGGTGAGGATCACCAGAGCGTCACCGCCAGCCGGGACACCGCGCCGGCACCGGCCAGCCGCGTGGCCGTCGGGCGCGGCACCTTCAGCACCACCAACGCCCCGCCCCCGTCCGGGGTTTCGGTCCCGGCGTCGGTGGGATCGGGCACGGAGGCGACGCGGGCGCCCGACGCAAGCACCCGGACGCCGGGCCTGCCGTCGGTGCGGGCCGCGACGACGTCGACCCGGTCGCCGGGGCGCAGCAGCCGCGCCGCCGCCGCGTCGGCGATCCGGACGGGCGCGGACACCGTCGCGGCGGGCGTCGGTGCGGGGGCGCG